>NZ_JACJEQ010000060.1:0-5182 GCF_014164125.1 Pseudoalteromonas sp. SG44-8
CATCAGCCATCAGCCATCAGCCATCAGCCAATTATTAACTGCCGTTTTGGGGCAAAATAACAAGCTTTGAATTTCACTATTTTAATTACTTGTTTACAAAAGTAATTATTGGTGGAATTATCAAGGTATGTAATAGATACCGTTTTGGTGTTTTATAAACCACCAAAATGGTGTTCAATAAGCTGTTAGATTCACGCGGGACTACAAGGAATTTTCATGAAGAAATTAGTTTTAGTATTTTTAATCTTTTTAAATGGTTGCGTATCATTGCATTCTCCATATCCAGAAGGATATGAAGGGCCATCAGCGTTGGTAGCTAGTTCTGAAAACAGAGTTGATGGAAGCACCGTCCAAATATTTTATCTTGAAAAAGTAAATCAAAAACTAATTGTAAATTCTATGGGGGCATCAAGAGGAGCAACGCAAGGGCAAGGATTCAGTTTCACTTCTCAGTTAATAGAAACTGCCGTTCCTGCAATTGAAGCTACTTTTACTATTGTTGGTGCAACAGCTCATGCGGCTCCGATTCAGTCTTTATTTAGTGATAATTTAATTGTGCGTGGTGACATTACTTTTACTCCTGAGCCTCACGAAGAATATATAGTCAAAGGTGTTCTTAACTCTGAATATTCAGCTGTTTGGATAGAAAACAAGGAAACTGGAGAAATAGTTAATAAGAAGATTGAGGAAACGCAAGTTAAGTGAATCTAACAAGTGAATAATGTCGTTCGTAAACTCACTGGGAATTTTACTCGCTGGCCTTCGGCCAAAACGCTCCTATAATCCCCATATTCAAAGCGTTATATGCCGCAATTAAATTACCTACTTGGCTGTGGAAAACTTTTATGATCTGCCCAAGCATTAAACCTCATCACTAAAATTAAGGATAACTATGAAATGTATTGTCGTATCAATTATCGCAATTATGACTTTGTATACCAGTGATGTATTATCATGTACCGAAAGCAAGGATCCTGCAACTGTTGTGCAGGCACAGTTAGATGCCTATAACGCACATGATGTTGATCTTTTTGCTAGTTGCTATTCATCTGATATACAGGTGAAAGATCTCAGAAAGAATGGTCTAGATCTAGCTGGTAAAGAAGATTTAGTAAAAACTTATCAATTTTTGAAAAGTGTTCCAGAAGAATACAAAGTAATACTTGAGCAAAGGATGGTCAATGGATCAATCGTAATCGACTATGAAAGATTAACAGGGTTAGGTGAAAAAGAAGAGGATAGGCTTGTTTTTGCTATATACGAAGTTCGTGATGGAAAAATTAAGAATGTTTGGTTTCCACCTCCTCTATAACTCATTTTAGTTAAGATCTTGAAGCAATTGTATATAATCGGGTAGCCGGAGGTCTCTAACCTCCAGTCCCCACACCACCCATCATGCGCTTTTTATTAACAGAAAGTGCAATGGACGGTTCATCTCCCGTAATGAATATTGATCCAAATATCTCTCAATGACACTAAACCTTGTAAAGCTAAGTAGTTGTTGCCTAGCGCAATGTTAATTCCTTTTTTTTTTTAGCTTTGACAAGGGCCTTCGCTTCAGCAAGAGAATAACCGCGCTCATTAACCGCTTATCTATTAAAACGTTAATAGCCTTCGAGTAACCCCTTAGAATTTCAGTTTATTCCTGCAAAAATGTCGATAGTTGATCAACATGAGATTGTGTCTCATTGATTAATAACCCTATCTGAGCTGCGGCTTCGTTTGAAGTTTTGGCTAAATTACGGACTTCATCAGCCACCACTGCAAAACCTCTTCCCGCTTCACCAGCCCTCGCAGCTTCGATTGCAGCATTTAAAGCCAATAAATTCGTTTGATCAGCTACGGCATTTATAGTTGTAACGGTTGTCTGGATCTTGCCAAGAACCGATGACATAGAATGATGAGTTTCACTAACAAGTTTATTTCGAGATGACACATTGCTGCCAAAAACAACGTACTTAGAAATATCACCATTTAAATCCGTTATTGACGAAATGACACAATCTAATACCACCTCAGCGCCATTATGATTCAGTTTTATCATTACTTCTGTGGCTTCACCTTTTTCAAATTTCTGAATACGTGGTTTATCTAGGTAGTCTTTTAAATTACCAATCACCGATTGTATTTGAGCGTCATTCTCAATATGCAGCTGCTTTTTCGTATAATCATTCGCCGAAATGAACTGGCCATTTTGGTTAAATTCCAACACCGCTGAATGACTACTGATGGCATCTCTTTGATTAATTTGCTCCAATACTTGTCGTTTAATTTCACGCACATCAGAGCTAACACCAACAAAGCCAGTGTGTTCACCATATTTGTTAAAAATAGGATTCACCGACAAAACGATCCAGTAAGGCACGCCACTCTTATCAAAATTCAATATTTCTTCGTAAAAAGGCTGTCGTGCTTTTAAGTTTTTCGAAATCCGCTTAATGGTTTCTTTGTCCGTCTGCTCCCTTTGCAAAAAAACACTTGGCTTCTTCCCCTTCACTTCTTCCAAGGTATATCCTGATAAAGTTTCAAAGCCTGGATTGACGTATTCGACAAAACCATTTTTATCCGTGATCAATACACTTGTACTTGTATTACTGACCACCTGAGAAAGCAATTTGAGCTGTTCGTTATTGGTATTATCAGATCGTTTAGATAGAACAAAAGCACTTAATTTTTCGTTTTCTGAATTAAGAAGATGATGATGAACATGGACATAAGCGTCTTGCTTTTCAGATAGACAAAGTAAGCAATCCTCGCTGTTAGAAGCCCTATTAAGAACTTCCAGTAGTTGGGGGTCTTTCTGGTCTAAATACAGAGAATCACTATTTATTGAATCAAAGTTAGCTGTAACAAGCTTGTTATTCATATCAAAAACCGCATACGAATCTTGGCCTAAACCTATTAATTTTTGCCAATTTAGCTCAGCCAAAATCTGCTCAGTGACTGGTTCAAAAACATAGAGCACACAAGACTCAAGGTGCTTAATCGTAAAAGGTGTTGTTTGCAACTTAAAGTGCAACCCTTTATCGCCTTTGATGTAATCACTACTTTTGTCGTGATGTTTCAACAAGAAAGTAAGGGCTTGACGATCATCTGGTTTGTTATATTTTTGGCTTAAAAAACCGTAAGCCTGATTGCTGGCAATAACCCTCTGCTCTCTATCAACAATGACTGCAGCGTCTTTATGAGTGATAACTACTTGCTCTGCCATTATTTTTGTCTTATTTGAACTAAACCACATAACATACCACTATTTAAAAATTCAAAACATTCATACGTTTAAAAGCATGTATTGGATCACAGAATCAAGTCACTTGCCTTGGAGGTACATTGCTTAGCAAAATGTTTGAAATTGACTTTTATTTTATGACCGAGAGCCAAGAAAAGGAGCTTTGCATTTCTTCAGCACAGATCATTAATTTACTAACAAGCTGTATCCATGAATCCCCATGTAAAGGCCGACAGAGTATTGTCAACTCATCAGCGTGAGCTAATTAAATTCGAGCGAATACTCCTTAACTTAAATTTTGGACGCAACTAACCCTATCCTACTTTGCCAAGGATCGTTCATGAAAAACTTTATACAGGCTAGCTTTGAGTAAATGACGACCAAGTCAAAGAGATTATTTACCACTTCATGACAACTTAAAAAATGCTAGGCTTGCCCCTGTGATTTAAACTTACATATCTGCCGTTCATGTTGTCGAGTAGGCTGATGTGATAAGTCACATCGGTTATTTTCATATTGCACTGCAGAGTGTTTAACATTTGGTATTAAATTTCTTTGAGCTGCGGTGTAACTGCGTAGTTTATCCATAACAACTTTAACTGGTGCTCCTTTCAACTCCTTGAGCAATTTTTTAAAGAAACACATTGCCCACTTTTTTATCTTTACGCTTCTGGATCATACTTTCTGTACCATTGACGAATAGTTTCGTAACTTACAATAATACTTCGAGATCAAGTCATTCTTCGATACCCCAAAGCTCAATGTGAAACGTTAGTAAAGCCAGACTGCATGACTGATGATTTATACAGGATAAAGAGAACCTGCATAGATGTTTGAGTTTTTAATCTCAAAATTATGTTCTTTTTGTTCCAAAATTGAAATGGTTTCTTACAAGGCTGGAATAGAGAGTCATATGTAACAAGGGCTACAGAGGTGGTGTTAATGTTGCCTATTTGGTTTTTCTGATAGAGCTTACACTCCGTGTGTTGAACTACTAACAGGCTGAAACATAAAATTGTTGAATCCAGAAACTCTGAGTGAGTACTATATCTTTTTGCCATTAATACAACATGGAAAGTGCTCTACATTTATGCGGGATATTGCGAATGTAGTGCTAAGAGTTTTTAAATTTGTAAGGCAAGTTTGAACGATAAGCGGTCATAGGTAAAAGTTAAACTTATTCTTGTTTTAATGAGTAGGATCCTAATTTGTCCTATAACATTATTAACCGCCGTTTTGGTGCAAAATAACAAGCTTTGAATTTCAGCTATTTTAATTACTTGTTTACAAAAGTAATTATTGGTGGAATTATCAAAGTATGTAATAGATACCGTTTTGAGGTTTTATAAACCACCAAAATGGTGTTCAATAAGCTGTTATATGTCCAAGGAGGAACCGAGGTGAGTGATAACCTGTATTTCAAATCAGCGATGTTTAAATCTAATAAATCTCTTGCTGAGTATGTGTTTTCTGAACTTAAAAAGTTGAATTTTAATCCAGAATCTCCTATCGACAGTGATTATATGTTTAGTATTGCTATGAACATCGACGGAGTGATGGTTGATGTGTACCTCGGTAAAAATGACGAGGAATTGGAAACTCCTTTATGGCAGATTTGGCCAGAACAACGCATCTCCTTTTTTAAGAAGTTTTTTGGTAAAGTCAATAAGTCACCTGAATTGAAAGCAAGACAAGTTATCGAAAACATCGCAAAAAACATTGAGGGCGTTACTGATGTCGCATGGGACATATAACAAGTTAAACCATCGGAAAATCCCTCGCAGGCCAAACAACGGCCTATACGCTCGGACTTTCCGCTGTTTAAAGCGTTAGTGTTCATGGAGGAAAAATGAAAGTCCAGATAAAATCTTTCTCATCGCACCAAACTAGTAAAGTTATTGCTTTAGCGTTCGCACTATTCACAATTCCTTTTTCCATAATGGGAGTCATTGG
>NZ_JACJEQ010000061.1:0-4555 GCF_014164125.1 Pseudoalteromonas sp. SG44-8
CCTAGAACCTAGAACCTAGAACCTAGAACCTAGAACCTAGGAATTGATGGATTTAATAATACTAACTCGGACTCGGATCACACCATGCCTAAATTGAATATGTTGTTTTTAAGCTGTGCAGCTGCATTGAGCTTACCTGTTGCCGCTGATGAGGTAAAACACTTCCAGTCTTTCGCAGGTTATACGGGGTTGATTAACACTCCTAATGCAGAAGTAATGGATTCTGGCGTGGTCGATGTTGGTTATAACAACCAACTTGACTTTCTTGGTCGAGAGTATATTGATGGCCATAACTTCATCCTTTCTGCCGGTTTGTTTTCAGGCCTTGAAGTTAGTGGCCAAGTTGCATCTAACTCTATCCATGATAATTTATTTTATTCTGAGGGCAGAGGCCAAACTCGTGATTTATCTTTTAATGCTAAATACCAAATACCTTACATACCAAAAGACTGGTTGAGTGTTGCTATTGGTATGAAGGATTTGGGTGGCGCGGCAAATAACTATAAAACAATTTATGCTGTTGCTTCAAAAGAGCTGTGGGATTTTAGATTTAGTGCAGGTGTTGGCTCAAGCGATCGTAAAACGGGCCAGATGGATGGGGCCTTTGCTGGTATTGAATGGCAACCGTTCAAGTGGTTTAGTGTACTCACTGAATACGACTCTGAGGCTGTTAATGCCGCTGCGCGACTAACTATTCCTAAAGAATGGTTATATGGTATTGGTGAAATCACCTTAACCAGCCGTTTTTATAGCAATACTGAATTATCTGAAGATACCAGTAATTATTGGGGTATCAACTTTACCTTACCACTAAGTGATGAGTTAGGTTACCAACAGCCAGTTAAAGCTGCACCGAATGTGCAAAATAATACTGCTAATGTACCTGTTGCGACTAAAAGTGCAGCATCTATAAACCCTGATGCTGTAAAAATACAAACGCCAAATGATTACACTTTACCTACAGTTAAGCCAGAAGCGCGCACTACTGCAAAGATTACAAATAATACAGAGCAACAAGCTGAATTAAGTCAGTTGAATTCTCAATCTGTTAACTTGAAGCTAGCATTGGTGGAAGATGGCTTTGAAAATGTTAGTGTTGCTTTTAACAATAATAATCAGTTGTTTGTTAAATTTGAAAACTCAATTTTTAACCGTAACGATATTGATGCATTAGGATTGGTATTAGGGCGTGTTGCTGAGTTAATAACACTAGAGGGTGTTGAATTTAGCGTGCAACTAAACAAATATGATTTAGCATTACTTAATGTTGTTGGTACCGTTGATAATTACAAAGAATATATTGTTAACAATATTTCGCCTGATTTATTAATTACCCAAGGGGCTGCTCTTGAGCCAAATGGTTTGGTTTGGGTAGGAACTACAGATGCTAGTTCGCCATATTTTAAACCACGTTTAACTATAGCGCCAACCATAAGTAATACCTATGCAACAGAGTTAGGTGTATTTGATTACTCAGCCGCCATTAGAGCCGATTTAGAGGTGCCTTTATGGCAAGGCGGCGGCATTATTTTAGGCGGCCAAGTAAATGTTGCTAATAGTGATGATTACGCTGAAAATAAGCCGTTTAAAAATTACCGTAAAGAAACCCAGTTTGATCGCGCTTTGTTCTATCAAACTTTTGAACTACCGTTTGGTTTTTACAACCAAACCCAAGTTGGCTATATCAAAGACTTTTATGACTACCGCGGTATTAGTAATGAAACAGCTTGGCTAAGTGATGCTGGTAGGCATAAAGTGAGCTTTAAATTTGGCTCTTTTCAGTATCAGGATTACCGCGGCAGCCGCAGTTACCAAATGTTTAATTATCAATATAATTGGGTAGAGCAAGATATTACTTTGCATGCCCAAGCTGGTGATTTTTGGTATGAAGATAGTGGTTACAAGCTAGAATCACGTTTTTGGTTTGGTGATAGCTACTTAGCTGTATTCTTTGAAGACTCAAGTGCGCAAAGAGCCGGTGCTGCGATAAGCATACCGTTATCACCGCGTAAAGATATGTCGGTTACTCGTTTTGGCCAAGTTAAAGGTAATGAGGCTTACCGCCATAATATTGGTACGCAAGTAGGTAAGTCGCGTAATCAATTGGTTTTTAACCAGTTATACGCACCAAGTTCAATAGTTGGCTTAGATAAAACATTCTTTAACCAAGGTCGCTTATCGAGTGATTATGTTTATAAACATTTACCAAGGTTAAAAGAAGTGTATTTAAAATATCGGTAACAAATTTTTATTAGACTAACTATTGTACAAATATGTAGTTAGTCTATATTATGTAACGAACTGATTAATTACTATAGAGCGATTAGCTCTATTTTTGACAAAAAGTAAAAAATGTTGTTTTTTTGCTCATTCTTGTTGCGTTATGGCTATACTTTCCTAAAGTAAACGCTAATATTGTAACGAGTATAAAAAACCTTAGTTTATTGATTGTTTATTATAAAGGAATAAAAGGACTCCCTATGTTTACTAACAAAAAATCGCTATTGGCATTGTCTGTAGCTTCTGCATTTGCTCTAACTGGTTGTTTTAGTGATGACGATGGTAATGATTACACACCACCTGGACCAGGACCTGATCCAGTAGTGGTTGTTCCACCTCAAACACCAGCTGAACTTAACTTCATAGTTAATGTATCTGTAGTTAATAGCGACTCAGATGCAATTGCAGATGCAACAGTAAGATTTGTGGAAAATGGCGCGCCATCAACTAACATTGTTGATGTAGATGGCAACGCGGTTCAGACTGCAACGACTACTGAAGATGGTGGCTTTATTGTTACTGTTAAGAGTGGCTCTGAGTTATCAAGTGTGACGGCAGTTGTTTCTGCTGAAGGCTTTATTACCAGATCTTTCAAAGTTGACTTATCTAACGAAGACGAACTATCTGTATTACCAGCACAGTTCCAATTGACCTCAACAAGTACTGCTGGCCTTGCAAGCGTTGTAAAAGCTTCTACTGATATTAGCGGTTCAACAACCACGGCTCCAATCATTGCTGATGCTGTAGTTTCAGGTGATTCAGGTGCTTCTTTAGCTACTGCAACCTTACCAACTGGTATTACGCTTCAAAATGCTGCAGGCGAAGCTGTAACTGGTGATTCAGTATCATTGAGTGTTGTAGGTACAGATCCTGCATCTTCAACTAAATCATCAGTGATCCCTGAAGGTCTAAATGCTGATAACACTAGCGCAAATGTTTTAGTGCCAGTTTCGGTTGCTGATGTAAACTTATTAGTGGGTGACACTAAAGTTAAGAAGTTTGCTGGTGACACATTAAAAGTAACACTAGCAGCACCTACAGATTTAGCTGCTGGCGAAACACTTACTGTTAAGTCGTTCGATGAAGAAACAGGCCTATGGTCTGCAGATGACTTTGCAGTTACACAAGGTGCAGGTACAGTAAGCTTTGAAACAGACCACTTAACGTGGTTCTCTGTTAACCGCAATGCTAACACTTGTACTGACGGTTTTTCTGTAAACGTTACTTCAGGTACTATTCCTGCAGGTGGGTTATTTGTACTAGCAGACTCATCAGATGCATATGCGTTTAACTTCATCCGTGGTGGTGCAACTTCAAAGACTGTTGTGCCAGCTGCGTTAGCAACGGCCTTCGGTGTATATGATGGCGCAACTGCTCGAGTTAGACTTTTTGACCGTGAAGGTGGAACATGGTTTGACTCACAAACAGAAGTTGGTGTTTGTGGCACTGTTGCTGTAACTCCTGTAGCACCATTTACTTTAGTTAATAAAGAATTAACTCTTACAGGTGCTTGTTCTAACGATGCTGATGTAGCGGTGAATGTTACTAATTCAACTGTTTCATTTAAACGTGCTGGCAAAGCTGCAAGAGCTGCAATTAAAGATGCGAATGGTAACTTCCAGTTAACTAACCTACGTGAAGGTGAAAACTACGATGTTACTGTTAACTTCCGTGGTTTACCTGTTGAAGGTGCGAACACATTTACAATTGAAGGTGCTAATGCTGACGCGTTAACTCAAGCATTCCAGTTTACATGTCCAACATCTACCGGTGGTACTGGTGGTACTGGCGGTAACGGTTAATTTTTGTTAGTTCCTATTAGGGATTAAGCCTAAAAGCCGCATTTATGCGGCTTTTTTTCGTTTTGGGTTACCTGATCAACGGGGTATGGGCAGCGGGCTTCGGGGCACGGGCTTCGGGCTGCAGGCCTAAAACCTAACACCTAACACCCACCTTTGACCTTTTCGCGGTGGCAAGCCACTCGCCTACACGTAATTAAACACCAGAATACAATTTAACACCGTAGGCGTTAAGCTTGCTGACGCGTATTCATTAACACCTTTATGAATAAATCAATTAAAATCTTTCGCGGCTAAAGCCGGCTCCTACGATAAATTTACCCACTGTAGGAAATGGCTTTAGCCATGAGTTTTATAAACCGCGCGGCATAAAGCCCCGCCTACTCTTAACCCTAACACTGTGCTTGGTTTAATCTCTACCTAACATCTAAAACCTAAAACCTAAAACCTAAAACCTAAAACCTAAAACCTAAAAC
>NZ_JACJEQ010000062.1:0-3746 GCF_014164125.1 Pseudoalteromonas sp. SG44-8
ATCTCATCTCCTAGTACTTCTTTGTATTTTGTTGCTAGCGCATTTTTGGCGTTATCATCACCATGCACTATTTTTATATGGCTGGGTTTTTTACGCATACCGGTTACAAATCTTATTAACCCCGTTTGATCTGCATGCGCGCTGTAGCCGCTGATTGTGTGTACTGCTGCGTTAATGGTGATTTTATGGTCATTAATATGCACATAACCATTACTTGGTCCATAGGTTTGAATATCTCGGCCGAGCGTGCCACGGCCTTGGTAGCCAACAAAAATCACATCGGTAGTTTCATCAGGTAAAAATCGCTCTAGATAATTCACAATTCGCCCGCCGGTGCACATGCCACTAGCGGCAAGAATAATCGCGGGTTGTTTGCGTTTGCTTAGGTAATTAATTACGGCAATATGCTCTTGGTGGCTGTCGATAGTATGCAACTGCGCAAAGTTTAATGGATGGCGACCTTTGGCTAAGCGTTTTTTTGCTTCATCGTCCCAGAGGGTTTTAAATTTTCGATACTCTGTGGTGAAGTTAGCTGCCATCGGGGAGTCCACAATGACCTCTATACTTTGCCATGGCGAATTTTTAGCTGCGTTGTGAATTATTTGCTCCAGTTCGTACAGTAACTCTTGCGTACGGCCAATGCTAAACGCTGGCACTAATACAATGCCATTATCGGCAACGGCTTTTTCAATCACCTTTTTCAGTGTTTGCGTGCGTTCTTTTCGGCCTTGATGGTTTTTATCACCATAGGTTGACTCGATCACTAAAGTATCGGCTTTGTAAGGCGCTTTTGGGGAAGGCAGTAGCGGAGTATGCGGCGCTCCTAGGTCACCAGAAAATACTACGCGATGGGAATTTCCCTTGATAGTTTTAGTTTTTATATCGATTTCAACATAGGCGGAGCCTAAAATATGCCCGGCACGTTGTAAGCGAGCTTTCGCGGTGGGCTTGTTGCTGGTGGTTGGTAAGTCAAACCAGCTATTAAATTCGATAGCGACAATACGCTTGGTAAGTAAGCTTAAACAGGCGTTAATAATTTTTTGATCTCGCGTCACCCCGACTTTTAGTGCATCTTCGATCACTAATGGCAATAGACTTGCCGATGCCTTCGAAGTAAAAATAGGGCCAGTGAAACCAGCAGCAAATAAGTAAGGTATGCGGCCAACGTGGTCAATATGACAATGCGTAACAATCAGCGCAGTGACAGTTGAGATATCAAAGTCGATAGCTAAACTTGGCCCTGCGTCTTCCCCTTGAAAAAGCCCACAGTCAATTAACACCGATGAGTGTTGATCATAATCCAACTGATGGCATGACCCCGTAACCCCATTCACCGCTCCATGATGGGTAATTTTCATGGTTGATCCTTGTTGATTAAATTATACAAATTAGAAACAAGGTTAGGATAAAAAATGTCAAATTAAAAGGTTGAAGAGAGAAGGTTAGAGGTTAAAGGTACTCGGAGGCTTTATGGCTCGGGGATTATAAAATTCATGGTTAAAGCCATTTCCTACGTTTTGTACAATTTGCCTGGCATTAACCTTTTGTGTATATGCCTATGTAGGCGAGTGGTTTGCCAGCGCGTTTTAAATGTGGCTCCGTGTTGGTGCGTCAGCAAGCTCAACGCCTACGGTGTTAAGGTTTGCCTCGGTGTTAAATCACTTGTAGGCGAGTGGCTTGCCACCGCGATATTCAATATTGTTTGGTGTTTATGCGTCAGCAAGCTCAACGCCTACGGGTGTTAAAGTTTGCCTCGATGTTAAATCACTTGTAGGCGAGTGGCTTGCCACCGGGTTTTAAATGTGGTGTGGTGTTTGTGCGTCAGCAAGCTCAACGCCTACGGGTGTTAAAGTTTGCCTCGATGTTAAATCACTTGTAGGCGAGTGGCTTGCCACCGCGATATTCAATATTGTTTGGTGTTTATGCGTCAGCAAGCTCAACGCCTACGGTGTTAAGGTTTATCTCGGTGTTAAATCACTTATAGGCGAGTGGCTTGCCACCGCGTTTTAAATGTGGCTCGGTGTTGGTGCGTCAGCAAGCTCAACGCCTACGGTGTTAAATTTTACTTTGATGTTTTAATTAATTACTTGTAGGCGAGTGGCTTGCCACCGCGTTTTAAAATGTGGTGTGGTGTTTTGCGTCAGCAAGCTCAACGCCTACGGGTGTTAAATTTTACTCTGGTGTCTAATTAATTACTTGTAGGCGAGTGGCTTGCCACCGCGTTTTAAATGTGGCTCCGTGTTGGTGCGTCAGCAAGCTCAACGCCTACGGTGTTAAGGTTTGCCTCGATGTTAAATCACTTATAGGCGAGTGGCTTGCCACCGCGATATTCAATATTGTTTCGGTGTTTATGCGTCAGCAAGCTCAACGCCTACGGTGTTAAGGTTTGCCTCGATGTTAAATCACTTGTAGGCGAGTGGCTTGCCACCGCGATATTCAATATTGTTTCGGTGTTTGTGCGTCAGCAAGCTCAACGCCTACGGTGTTAAAGTTTATCTCGGTGTTAAATTACTTGTAGGCGAGTTGCTTGCCACCGCATTTTAAATGTGGAACGGTGTTGGTGCGTCAGCAAGCTCAACGCCTACGGTATTAAGGTTTATCTCGGTGTTAAATCGCTTGTAGGCGAGTGGCTTGCCACCGCGATATTCAATATTGTTTCGGTGTTTATGCGCCAGCAAGCTCAACGCCTACGGTGTTAAAGTTTGCCTCGGTGTTAAATCACTTGTAGGCGAGTGGCTTGCCACCGCGTTTTAAATGTGGCTCGGAGTTTGTGCGTCAGCAAGCTTAACGCCTACGGGTGTTAAAGTTTGCCTCGATGTTAAATCACTTGTAGGTGAGTGGCTTGCCACCGCGAAAAGGTTAAAGGTGCTAGGAAGACAAAGGTGCTAGGGAAGTGACTAGGACCTAGAGCCTAAAACCTAGCTCCTATGTTTTAAAGCGTAGGCGCGGCTTTATGCCGCGCGGTTGTATTGAACCATCAGTCATTAGATTTCAGGTGTAGCTAATCTCTGCCATTAACCTTTAACCTTTAACCTAATACCTAATACCTAATACCTATTACCCCGTATCTTTCATTTCTCGAGGTAGCTTTAACCTTTGCATTCAATTAAACTCAGTCTCTTCAATGTAACTTTTGGTGTTTTGCATGGCTAAAGATAGGTTCGCGCCAAAACCTTTAAACGATATTATGGCTGGCCTGAGTGGTCGATTGTCGTCGTATGCAGGTAAAAGCCAAGCATTAGATAAACAACAAACTTTATTGAGTGAGTTTTTGGGCGCTAATTTAGGTGGAAAATGTCGCGTTAGTAATTATCGCGATGGTACGCTGATGATTGAGGCTGTATCTGCACCTATAGCACTGCGTTTAAACTACTTAAAAATGGATATGCTGTCACACTTTCGTAGTGCCGGTATGGCAGAACTTGGGCAAATCAAAATTACCGCTAACCCACAAGCCAGCCAACGATTAAGTCCAAATAATGCGTTAAAAACAGCTAACGCCACTCCCGCGAATAAATTAGCTATGAGTGAACAAACCGCTGATTACCTTAATGCGATTGCACAAAGTGCACCACCGTCACTAAAAGAAAAGCTAGAGCGTCTAGCGAGGCATGGTAAAAAATAAAGGTTTTAGGCGCTAGGAAGAAATAGGCGCTAGGAAAAGTTTACCATGTATATTTAGTTTGCAACTGTATTGAAGAACCTAGAACCTAGAACCTAGAACCTAGAACCTAGAACCTAAGTTC
>NZ_JACJEQ010000063.1:0-3689 GCF_014164125.1 Pseudoalteromonas sp. SG44-8
CCTTTGACCTTTGACCTTTGACCTTTGACCTTTGACCTTTGACCTTTGACCTCCTAGCTCCAACGCTTTTTATACGCTATAATTCATAAAATGTTAACAATCAAAGAGTATATTATTAGCTCTTTGCTTTTCGAATCAACAAAGTACAAGAAAAGGGAACTTGTTGTGGATAGTTTCATCCGGTCTATTTTGAATGCTTCTCGCGCTAAAAAGCGTGCTATTACCTTATTTATTGATTCACTTTTTATTGCCGCAGCATTTTGGCTTGCGCTTATAGTGCGTTTAGACAGCCTTGCACCTTTTAGAGAATTGGGTAATTGGCTGCTGTTAGCAATGTTAATTCCTACCGGTTTAATCGCATTTATTAATTTAGGATTATACCGTGCAGTGCTCAGGTACATGAACGCACAGGCGTTATGGGCTATTGTACTGGGTACAGTTATCACCACTGTAAGCTTAGTATTACTATCGTTTTTTGTGGGCATTACCATCCCGCGTACTATGCCATTTATTTTTGCTTGGTTATGTTTACTTACGGTTGGAGGTTCGCGCATTTTGGTACGTGCGATGATTGGCAGAATGGCTACTGTAAATAAAGAGTCGGTTATTATTTATGGTGCAGGTTCTGCAGGAAGACAGCTTGCTACAGCGCTTGGGGCCGGGCCGGAATATTATGTTCGGGCTTTTATTGACGATGATGTCACTAAGCAAGGTTCGATCGTTCAAGGTATTCCGGTAATTAGTTTTAAAGATATTTATGAACTGATTAATAAAGGCAAGGCCACTAAAGTGCTTTTAGCGCTACCTAGCGCAAGCCGAGCAAGGCGTAAAGAGGTGCTTGCGCAGCTTGAACCGTTGACGATTAAAGTTTTATCTATCCCAGGTATGGCTGATGTGGTTGAAGGTAAAGCGCAGCTGTCTGAATTTAGAGAAGTTGAAATTGAAGATTTATTAGGCCGTGACCCAGTAACACCAAAACCCGAACTTATGGCTGCCAACATTACTGGTAAAATAGTAATGGTTACAGGAGCCGGAGGCTCTATTGGCTCTGAGCTGTGTAGGCAAATAGTTAGGCAACAACCTAAAAAGCTAGTGTTATTTGAAATATCTGAGTTTGGTTTATATTCAATTGAAAAAGAGCTACATGAATATATAACTAATAACCATATTGATTTAGAGCTAATCCCAATAATGGGCTCGGTGCAGCGTATAAACCGTATTGAAACAGTAATGATGGCGTTTGGTGTGCAAACGGTTTACCACGCTGCAGCTTATAAACACGTTCCACTGGTTGAGCACAATGTAGTAGAAGGGGTACGTAATAACGTATTTGGTACTTACTACGCAGCTAAAGCTGCTGTAAATGCTGGTGTTGAGACCTTTGTATTAATCTCCACCGACAAAGCTGTACGCCCAACTAATGTGATGGGGGCTACTAAACGAATGGCTGAGCTGGTGCTGCAAGGCCTAGCGCAAAACAAAGGTAAAGAACATCGTACGCGTTTTTGCATGGTTCGCTTTGGTAATGTGCTTGGCTCCTCTGGCTCTGTTGTACCGTTGTTCCGTAGGCAAATTAAAGAAGGTGGCCCAATTACCCTCACCCACCAAGATATTACTCGCTTTTTTATGACCATACCTGAAGCTGCACAATTGGTAATTCAAGCAGGTTCTATGGGTAAAGGTGGTGATGTATTTGTACTCGATATGGGCGATTCGGTAAAAATTAAAGATTTAGCCAGTAAGATGATCCGCCTTTCTGGCTTTGAAGTGAAAGACAAAACTAACCCGCATGGTGACATTGAAATTTTATGCACTGGCCTGCGCCCAGGTGAAAAGCTTTACGAAGAGTTATTAATCGGTGATAACGTGGGAGAAACCCCACACGAACGTATTATGACAGCTCATGAAGCTATGTTGCCGTTAGCGGAGTTAAAAGTATTTTTAGAAGCATTTGATATCGCCTGCCATAACTTTGATCACGAAATGATCCGCCAATTATTACTTGATGCCCCAACAGGTTTTAATCCAACGGATGGAATTTGTGATTTAGTATGGAATGCTAAAAAAGGTGCCCAGCTTGAGAGTCAGCCTCAAGCGAATGTAGTTAATTTGAAGGGGTAGGGGAAAGGTTAAAGGTGGTAGGAAGAGAAAGGTTCTAGGTTCTAAAAACACAGGTTGTAGGCTTAACTTTACTTTCTCGGTGTAGCGCGAAGCGCCTCTGTGCATCTCGGTGGTAAACTTGTTTTTAAGTGATTTATTTACCACAGAGAACACCGAGTTCACAGAGGAAGAGATTAAAAGTTTTAGGCTTTAAGAACTAGGTAAGTGACAAGTTACAAGGCTTTACGTAACTTTATTTACTGTAATGGTCTTCTCTCTGTGCAAATTACTGTTACTAAATAAATGGCTTTAGTGCTAAGCGTAATGAGCTTACGCTTGGAAGCAAAATATAGAATTTAAGGAATTTTAAATGAAAATTGCTGTTGTTGGTACAGGCTATGTTGGCTTGTCTAATGCTATGTTACTTGCGCAACACAATAAGGTTGTTGCGCTTGATATTGATGAAAATAAAGTAGCACTTTTAAAAGATAAGCAATCGCCAATTGTTGACGTTGAAATAAGTGATTTTTTACAAAATAAGCAATTAAATTTTACCGCGACTACAAATAAAGAGTCAGCATTGGTCGGCGCTGAATTTGTAATTATTGCTACACCGACTGATTATGATCCTGAAACAAATTACTTTAATACTAATAGCGTTGAGTCGGTTATTAAAGATGTGCTAAGCATAAACCCAACGGCTACTATGGTTATTAAATCAACAGTCCCAGTTGGCTACACGCAGTCAGTTAAAGAAAAGTTTGGCACTGATAACGTAATATTTTCACCAGAATTTTTACGTGAAGGTAAAGCGCTTCACGATAACTTGTACCCATCACGTATTATTGTTGGTGAGCAAAGTGAACGCGCAAAAACGTTTGCTAATTTACTGGCGCAAGGTGCGATAAAGCAAGATATTGAGATTCTGTTTACTGATTCAACAGAAGCCGAGGCAATCAAGTTGTTCTCAAATACCTACCTTGCAATGCGTGTGGCTTACTTTAATGAGCTTGATAGCTATGCTGAGAGTCATGGTCTAAATGCAAAGCAGATTATACAAGGTGTAGGTTTAGATCCACGTATTGGTAGTCATTATAATAATCCATCATTTGGTTATGGTGGTTATTGTTTACCAAAAGACACCAAGCAGTTGTTAGCTAATTACAAAGATGTACCAAATAATATGATTGGCGCTATTGTTGATGCTAATACTACTCGTAAAGATTTTATTGCCGATTCAATTATTAAACGTAATCCTAAAGTAGTTGGTGTTTACCGTTTAGTAATGAAAACAGGCTCAGATAATTTTAGAGCCTCTGCAATCCAAGGGATTATGAAGCGTATCAAAGCTAAAGGTATTGAAGTTGTTATTTACGAGCCGACGTTAACCGACGAAGCATTTTTTAACTCACGTGTTATCAATGATTTAAACGAATTTAAAAAGTTGGCTGATGTGATTGTGTCTAATCGAATGGCTGAAGAGTTACTTGATGTTGCTGATAAAGTTTATACTCGTGATTTGTTTGGTAGTGATTAAAATAGAGGTCAAAGGTCAAAGGTCAAAGGTCAAAGGTCAAAGGTTAAAGGAA
>NZ_JACJEQ010000064.1:0-3430 GCF_014164125.1 Pseudoalteromonas sp. SG44-8
TTACCCATTGATGAGATATCACGATCACCAGCCCAAATTTCAGCTTGAGTAACGTGGCTAAGGTTCATCATTAAGCCACCTTTATCAGAGGTGGTACCAATTGTTAAATCAGCTGAATATTGACGACCATCGTTATATTTTAAGTTTTCACCACCATAAACTGAAAGCTCTGCACCTTCAAAGTCTTTACGTGTGATGATATTAACAACACCGGCTATCGCATCTGAACCATAAATTGCTGATGCGCCATCTTTAACAACTTCAACACGCTCAATTGATGACGCTGGAATGGTATTTAAATCAACCGTAGAACCTAATGAAGAAACCCAACGTTTACCATTTACTAATACTAATAAACGCTCTGCACCTAGGTTGCGTAAATCCATGTTAGTGGCACCGGTACCACCATTATTGAATGCAGTATTTAAAGCGGCACCTGCTGCTGGAATTTGCTGTAGGATATTACCAATGCTGATCTGGCCACTTGCTTCAAGATCAGCACGGTCTAGAACAAGCACAGGGCTTGCGCTTTCTAAATCAGTTCGTTTAATACGTGAACCAGTTACCTGAATACGTTCAACTTTTTCTACACCTTCTTCTGCAGCAAATGAGCTTGCTGAAAAAGCAGCTGTTGATGCTGCACCAAAAGCGATCGCTAAGCGAACTGCCTTTGAAACTTTATTATTTAACATTTGATTCTCCCTGGTCATATTAATATATGATTTTATTAGTTTTAATTACTCATAAAAAAGCTAATAAGTATCCATAAAAGATACTAAGTACCTAATTGAGCAAATGGATAGTAATATCAGGTACAGCCAAAGGTCAACACTTATTTAACTTTAAATCCATCAACTTTACAGTTAAGGAACAAAAAAGCACAACTAATAAACAATATAAGCAACTGTTTTTTATTGATTATTAATTTTATATTTACATTTATCGAAAAGACTAATACAAATAAATTAACAAGTAATACATTCAATAATTGAATCAAAACCCTTAATTCTTTAATTTTATTAGTTAAGACGATTTCTGTATGAAGGGAATAAAATGAGTTAGCGGCAAATTGACGGAGATTTTTCAAAAGGTAGTTTTGTAACAGTGTTTGAAGACCATACCTAATCATTCAATAATTTAAGACAGAATTTTGCTACATGTTATATGACTCCGTTTAATATTTTTTCAAATACTGAAAGGTAAAAACTTAGTTGAAAATCAGACATAACTATTAAAAGGCGTTATACATGTAATAGCATCATAAACTAGTAATTATACATTGGTTATTAACAGTTCTACTTAGCTTTTTTCAGTATTGAATAAAATATAACAATAATTAACGAATTTAAAAAAGTTAACCAAGTTTAATATCGATAAGTTCTTCTTAATGTAAACTTACCATTTATTTATACTACTTCAATTAAAATAATTTTTAGTCAATTAAATACAAGCCGAAAACTACCATATTTTCGTTATAATACTAATTAATTATCGCTGCTTAAATTTAGGTAAGTTCCCGACCTGCTTTAATAAAAAAATAAAAACCAAAAGATGCCTTAAATATAAGGCTAAATTACATTAAACCAACCAGTAATAGAATATCTTGGATACTTTGCGAAAGGTGTTACGTAACTTACTGAATGTGGTAAATTTACATCAAATAAACTAAGAGTATTATTTTTCGGAAAAAACGTATCAACCATCCCCCCTTCAGCATTAAAAAAGTGTAGTAAACCACCCCAATCAGGATGCCAGTTTGGTGTAAAACCAAATACATAGGCAATAGCTCTACCTTCACTAGGTAGCACATCATTATGCCTTGTTAAAAAATTACCTGATATATAGCGTGTTACTTGTACACTTGCACTAATTACATTTTCATTACCAGTGATCTGTCGAATAAAATTAAGGCAAACATCTGAATTCAGATAATTAAAAAGAGCTTTATATAAAGAAAACTCTGTATTTTTATTGATATTATGTCGCCCATAAAAAAAGCCAATTCCATTTGAAGCATCTTTATAGATTGTCCTTTGGAGTTCTCTTTTTTCTTCTGTAGTCATACTCCCTAATTCACGATCTGAAGATTGAATATATTTACCATCTATAGCAAAAGCATTTAGAAAATTCGTCTTATTTTCGATCGCTTCGTGCAAAAGTGATGCACTTTCATCTGTCCATACGTCTGAGAGCATGACCCTTTTATTTTTCATATACTCTTCTTGTATACTCTCCAGCTTTTCACTTATATTTTTTAACTCAACCATTTTTACCTCATAAAAAAAAGCCACTCTAGAGTGGCTTTAAATTAAATTAAATTATTAATAATGCATTAAAATTTAATAGTTGCTCGTAAATATACAAAGCGATCCATATTTACATCATACTCAGTAACTGAGAAGTTGTTTGTAGAGATAGCTATATCGTTATTGCTATATTCTGGTGATGGTTCTTTAGCGAATAAATTCTCAATACCTAGTGTTAACTTAGTATTATAAGCATCTAATGCGTAGCCTACTGAAACATCATGTACAAAGTAAGAACCGATCTCCGCTGCCATACCTGGGTAGTTTTCAGCACCATATAAAACATCGTAATAGTTCTGTAAACGATCTACATAACGAGTTTGCCAATGAGCGTCAAAATCACCCATCGACCAATCAACTGCAAATGTACCTTTATATTCAGGGTAACCAGCATCACCATACTGAATCCCAACTTGATCTTCACCATCAAATTCATTCGTCATCACATATGACAAGTCTAGTGACGTTTTAAAGCTACCGTATTCAGTATCAAATTTATAGGCTGTAAAGAAGTCAATACCTTCTACGTTGTATGAACCTGAATTTTGTAGGAAGTTACGTAAATCAACAACATTACCGTTTGCATCGCGATCAATATAATCACAAGACTGAGCATTATCACCTGTTGAACATTCATTCAGAAGTCTTGAAGCACCATAACGACCGATTGAGTTTGTAACTTCAATATCATAATAATCGATTGTGAATTCTAAACCATCAACATAACTTGGGTTATAAACAATACCAAATGTTTTTGATTCTGACTCTTCCGGCTTAAGATCTGGCGATGATACATTTGTAATACGAATTTGAGTATTTGCTTGTGCATAACCATCTGGTACACCAGCACAACCTGGAAGGTTAGGAACTGCACCCTCAACTGAATTACATGGATCTGTTAGTGTTGGATATGAATCAGCATTACCTGCATATAAATCCGAAATTGAAGGAGCTCTATAACCTTCAGCCCATGTACCACGAAGTAAAATGTCGTCGATTGGACGGTATTCTACACCCACTTTAGCAGTAGAGTTGCTACCATATGCACTGTGATCTGAGAATCGAATTGCTGGTGAAATAGTTAAGCCTTCAATAACAGGAATTGATAGCTCAACATATGCCTC
>NZ_JACJEQ010000065.1:0-3158 GCF_014164125.1 Pseudoalteromonas sp. SG44-8
GCCTGGCAATGTCCTACTTTCACATAGCAAATGCTACACTATCATCGGCGCTGTTTCGTTTCACTACTGAGTTCGGCATGGGGTCAGGTGGGTCCAAAACGCTATTGTTACCAAGCAAATTTGGTGTTAATCGCGTTAGCAATTAACTAAAATTTGGAATTCTGATAATAAAGTTTTCAGTAAATCTACTTTAGTCTATTAACTTCTTGCGCTATCAACTATCACATAAAACGCGTTTGGCGTTGTATGGTTAAGCCTCACGGGTAATTAGTACAAGTTAGCTTAACATATCACTATGCTTCCACATCTTGCCTATCAACGTTGTAGTCTTCAACGGCCCTTCAGAGAGCTTATAGCTCTAGTGAGAACTCATCTCGAGGCCTGCTTCGCGCTTAGATGCTTTCAGCGCTTATCAGTTCCGAACGTAGCTACCGGGCAATGCCATTGGCATGACAACCCGAACACCAGCGGTTCGTTCACTCCGGTCCTCTCGTACTAGGAGCAACCCCTCTCAATTCTCAAACGCCCACGGCAGATAGGGACCGAACTGTCTCACGACGTTCTAAACCCAGCTCGCGTACCACTTTAAATGGCGAACAGCCATACCCTTGGGACCGACTTCAGCCCCAGGATGTGATGAGCCGACATCGAGGTGCCAAACACCGCCGTCGATATGAACTCTTGGGCGGTATCAGCCTGTTATCCCCGGAGTACCTTTTATCCGTTGAGCGATGGCCCTTCCATTCAGAACCACCGGATCACTATGACCTACTTTCGTACCTGCTCGACGTGTCTGTCTCGCAGTTAAGCTGGCTTCTACCATTACACTAACCGTACGATGTCCGACCGTACTTAGCCAACCTTCGTGCTCCTCCGTTACTCTTTGGGAGGAGACCGCCCCAGTCAAACTACCCACCAGGCACTGTCCGTAACCCCGATTCAGGGGCCAACGTTAGAACATCAAAACTACAAGGGTGGTATTTCAAGGACGACTCCACAAAAACTAGCGTCTCTGCTTCTAAGTCTCCCACCTATCCTACACATGTAGGTTCAATGTTCAGTGCCAAGCTGTAGTAAAGGTTCACGGGGTCTTTCCGTCTAGCCGCGGGTACACAGCATCTTCACTGCGATTTCAATTTCACTGAGTCTCGGGTGGAGACAGCGTGGCCATGGTTACACCATTCGTGCAGGTCGGAACTTACCCGACAAGGAATTTCGCTACCTTAGGACCGTTATAGTTACGGCCGCCGTTTACCGGGGCTTCGATCAAGAGCTTCTCCGAAGATAACCCCATCAATTAACCTTCCGGCACCGGGCAGGTGTCACACCGTATACGTCATCTTGCGATTTTGCACAGTGCTGTGTTTTTAATAAACAGTCCCAGCCACCTGGTCACTGCGGCTCCAATCAGCTTAGGGAGCAAGTCCCATCACCAATCGGAGCGTACCTTCTCCCGAAGTTACGGTACGATTTTGCCTAGTTCCTTCACCCGAGTTCTCTCAAGCGCCTTAGTATTCTCTACCTGACCACCTGTGTCGGTTTGGGGTACGATTCGGTATAATCTGAAGCTTAGAGGCTTTTCCTGGAAGTATGGCATCAGCAACTTCATCACCTTAGTGACTCGTCTCGTGTCTCAGCCTAACAGCAACCCGGATTTACCTAAGTCGCTAGCCTACTCACTTTCACATGGACTACCAACGCCATGCTTGCTTAGCCTGCTCCGTCCCCCCATCGCAATTATACCAAGTACGGAAATATTAATCCGTTTCCCATCGACTACGCCTTTCGGCCTCGCCTTAGGGGTCGACTTACCCTACCCTGATTAACATGGGATAGGAACCCTTGGTCTTCCGGCGTGCGGGTTTTTCACCCGCATTATCGTTACTCATGTCAGCATTCGCACTTCTGATACGTCCAGCATACCTCCCGGTACACCTTCAACCGCTTACAGAACGCTCCCCTACCACTCAGAATAAATTCTGAATCCGCAGCTTCGGTGCATAGTTTAGCCCCGTTACATCTTCCGCGCAGACCGACTCGACCAGTGAGCTATTACGCTTTCTTTAAAGGATGGCTGCTTCTAAGCCAACCTCCTGGCTGTCTGGGCCTTTCCACATCGTTTCCCACTTAACTATGACTTTGGGACCTTAGCTGGCGGTCTGGGTTGTTTCCCTCTTCACGACGGACGTTAGCACCCGCCGTGTGTCTCCCGGATATTACTTTACGGTATTCGGAGTTTGCAAAGGGTTGGTAAGTCGGGATGACCCCCTAGCCTTAACAGTGCTCTACCCCCGTAAGTATTCGTCCGAGGCTCTACCTAAATAGATTTCGGGGAGAACCAGCTATCTCCCGGTTTGATTAGCCTTTCACTCCTAGCCACAGGTCATCCCCTAACTTTTCAACGTTAGTGGGTTCGGTCCTCCAGTTGATGTTACTCAACCTTCAACCTGCCCATGGCTAGATCACCGGGTTTCGGGTCTATACCTTGCAACTATTCGCCCAGTTAAGACTCGGTTTCCCTACGGCTACCCTATTCGGTTAACCTCGCTACAAAATATAAGTCGCTGACCCATTATACAAAAGGTACGCAGTCACCCAACAAGTGGGCTCCTACTGCTTGTACGTACACGGTTTCAGGTTCTATTTCACTCCCCTCACAGGGGTTCTTTTCGCCTTTCCCTCACGGTACTGGTTCACTATCGGTCAGTTGGGAGTATTTAGCCTTAGATGATGGTCCACCTATATTCAGTCAAAGTTTCACGTGCTCCGACCTACTCGATTTCACTTAAAAGGGATTTTCATGTACGGGACTATCACCCTGTATCGTGGCACTTTCCAGAGCCTTCCATTAACACCAATTAAGCTTAAGGGCTGTTCCGATTTCGCTCGCCGCTACTTTCGGAATCTCGGTTGATTTCTTTTCCTACGGGTACTTAGATGTTTCAGTTCTCCGCGTTCGCCTCGTTAACCTATGTATTCAGTTAACGATACCTGCAAGCAGGTGGGTTTCCCCATTCGGAAATCCTAGTCTCAAGTGCTTTTTACTAGCTTGACTAGGCTTATCGCAAGTTAATACGTCCTTCATCGCCTCCAACTGCCAAGGCATCCACCGTGTACGCTTAGTCACTTAACCATACAACCCAAACGGGTCTTTGTTT
>NZ_JACJEQ010000066.1:0-2256 GCF_014164125.1 Pseudoalteromonas sp. SG44-8
GAAGCCCGAAGCCCGAACTCATTCACTCCCTATAAAGCTTTGTGCTGTTAGATTGAAACTAATTGAATTAAATATTAAATAAAGGACTAACTATGAAAGCTGTTATCCCCGTTGCTGGACTTGGTACACGGATGTTGCCAATGACTAAAGCAATCCCAAAAGAAATGCTGCCACTGGTTGATAAGCCGCTTATTCAATATATAGTGAATGAGTGTGTTGCGGCCGGTATTAAAGAAATCGTGCTTGTTACCCACAGCTCTAAAAATGCGATTGAAAATCATTTTGATACTAGCTTTGAGCTTGAAGCGACACTTGAAAAACGCGTAAAGCGTAAGTTACTTGACGAAGTGCGTTCTATTTGCCCGCCTGATGTAACTATTCTTCACGTACGCCAAGGTGAAGCTAAAGGTTTGGGGCATGCTGTATTATGTGCGAAACCAATCATTGGTAATGATGATTTTGTGGTTTTACTGCCTGATGTAATACTTGATGCATATACTGCAGATCAAAAAACTGCAAATTTAGCTGCTATGATTGCTCGTTTTAAAGCAACATCAGCAAGCCAAATTATGCTTGAACCAGTACCTGAGCAAGATGTATGTAAGTACGGCATAGCTGATATAAATGGCGCTGTAATTACTGCGGGTGAAAGTGCAAAAATAAAAACCATGGTTGAAAAACCACGTGTTGAAGATGCACCATCGAACTTAGCTGTTGTTGGCCGCTATGTGCTGTCAAAAACTATTTGGCAACTACTTGATAAAACTCCGGTTGGCGCAGGTGGCGAAATCCAATTAACCGACGCTATTGATATGCTGATGAAAATTGAAACGGTTGAGGCATTCCATATGAGTGGCCGAGCTCATGACTGTGGTGATAAATTAGGTTATTTAAAAGCAATTGTTGAATACAGCATGCGTGATCAAAATTTAGGCGTTGACTTTACAAACTTTGTAACAGAGTTAGTTAACCCTAAAAAACCAAGCCATTTAAAAGCTGTGTAAGATTTAGGTTTTAGGGGCTAGGAAGACAAAGGTTCTAGGTGTTAGGTTTTAGGTTTTAGGTAGAGATTAAATCAAGCACAGTGTTAGGGTTAAGAGTAGACGGGGCTTTATGCCGCGGGTTTAAAAACTCATGGCTAAAGCCATTTCCTACAGGGTGTAAATTTATCGTAGGAGCCGGCTTTAGCCGCGAAAGATTTTAATTGTTATTCATAAAGATATTAATGAATACGCGTCACCAAGCTTAACGCCTACGGTGTTAAATTGTATGCTAGTGTTTAATTACGTGTAGGCGAGTGGCTTGCCACCGCGAAAAGGTCAAAGGGGATTGGAAGACAACGGTACACGGTTCTAGGGAAGTGACTAGGACCTAGGTGCTCGAAGCCCTTTGCTTTCTCATTTACACTCATTGTCTTCTCTTTGTGCAAATGGTTTTCGTAGGAGCCGGCTTTAGCCGCGAAAGATTTTAATTGATTTATTCATAAAGATATTAATGAACACGCGTCAGCAAGCTTAACGCCTACGGTGTTAAATTGTATTCAGGTGTTTAATTACGTGTAGGCGAGTGGCTTGCCACCGCGAAAAGGCCAAAGGTTAAAGGTAGAACAAGCGTCAGCAAGCTTAACGCCTACGGTGTTAAATTGTATTCTGGTGTTTAATTACGTGTAGGCGAATGGCTTGCCACCGCTAAAAGGTCAAAGGTGTTAGGTATTGGGTGTTAGGTAGATATTAAGAGCAAAAAATTTAAGGTTGTATTTTATTAAATAAAAACTAAGCTCAAAATAAATTACTGTTAAGGATAATAGACATGATGAACTTTGAAAGCTTAGAAGTGTGGAAACGAGCTGCTCGTTTAAGTGCAGATATTTATAAAAATTCAACAATAACAAAAGATTTTGGTTTTCGAGATCAGTTAACACGTGCCGGATTGTCTGTACCTAGTAATATTGCTGAGGGAATGACACGAGATAGCGATAAAGAAAAAGTGCGCTTTTTAGATATTGCTCGTTCTTCTTTAGCTGAAGCTAGAACACAAATTTATATAGGTATTGATATAAACTATATTGATTCGAATATCGGTCAACTTTGGCTGTGTGAAACATCTGAGTTATCAAAAATGCTGTTGAGCTTAATCTCTAAAATTAAAGAACGAATCTGAGACGTTTAAATTGTTTAAGTTTTTTAATTACCCACACTGATTTTATAGTTATTTTTGATAAAACCTAAAACCTAAAACCTAAAACCTAAAACCTAA
>NZ_JACJEQ010000067.1:0-1974 GCF_014164125.1 Pseudoalteromonas sp. SG44-8
GCTTCGGGCTTCGGGCTTCGGGCTTCGGGCTTCGGGCTTCGGCAAAATTATAAACACTATTTGCACAAAGAGAAGATAATGAAGAAACAAAAACCACGCTTCGAGCAACGAGTTCCTAGTCACTTACCTAGCACCTAGTACCTTTAACCTTTTCGCGGTGGCAAGCCACTCGCCTACACGTAATTAAACACCAGTATACAATTTAACATCGAAGGCGTTAAGCTTGCTGACGCACAAACACCGAAAAAATATTGAATATCGCGGTGGCAAGCCATTCGCATACACGTAATTAAACACCTGAATACAATTTAGCACCGTAGGCGTTAAGCTTGCTGACGCGTGTTCATTAACACCTTTATGAATAAATCAATTAAAATCTTTCGCGGCTAAAGCCGGCTCCTACGAAAACCATTTGCACAAAGAGAAGTTAATGAGTGTAAATGAGAAGAAAAAAGGCCATAGGCTTCAAGTACCTAGCTACTTACCTAGCCTTTTCCCTTCAACCTCTTAAGCGCAGCGTCTCATAACCTCTTTGTGAATAAAATCAATTAAACAATTTTTACCACCGAGAGCACCGAGGCGCTACGCGCTACACCGAGAAAGTAAAGTTAAGCCTAGCACCTAGTCACTTCCCTAGAACCTTTAAACTCTTTCGCGGCTGAAGCCGGCTCCTACGATAAATTTAAACCCTGTAGGAAATGGCTTTAGCCATGTATTATATAAACCGCGCAGCTAAATCTAAACTCCGATGCCAACCCGTAGGCGGTACTTTACCTCGAGTAGCTCTTAGCTATATTGGTCGAAGCCCAAAACTCTAATATCTAACGTATTTATTATTTATTATAAAAATCTTTATACCAATCAATTAAGTTTCTAACGCCAAGCTCAACGCCTACGGCTGGTTTATAACCTGTTGCTGCAAATAAGTCTTGTGTATCTGCATAAGTTTTATAAACATCACCTGCTTGCATTTCACGGAAGTTCTTTTTAGCTTCAATACCTAACGCAGATTCAATAGACGAAATAAACTCCATTAAATTAATAGGGCTGCCGTGACCAATATTATAAACCTTAAAGGGGGCCGAGCTTGTTGCTGGTGAACCTGTTTCTACTCGCCATGAGTCATCACGCTCTGGTACAACATCGGCAGCTCTAACTACCCCCTCAACAATATCGTCAATATAGGTGAAATCACGCCACATATCGCCATTGTTGTTAATATCTATGGTCTCACCAGCAAGTATTTTTTTTGTAAAAATATAAGGTGCCATATCTGGGCGACCCCAAGGGCCATAAACAGTAAAAAAGCGTAAACCAGTTGTTGGTAAGTTATATAAATGCGAATAACTGTGCGCCATTAACTCATTGGCTTTTTTAGTTGCAGCATAAAACGATACTGGATGATCCACACTATCCGTAGTTTCAAATGGTGTTTTTTCATTCAGCCCATAAACAGAGCTAGATGATGCATATACTAAATGCTGCACTTTATTATGACGACACCCTTCAAGAACATTTAAATGGCCAACTAAGTTTGAATCTGCATACGCATCAGGGTTTTCAATCGAATAACGAACGCCTGCTTGCGCAGCTAAATGAATAACCTTATCGAATTGTTCTGTTTTAAATATCTCAGACATTGCAGAACGATCAGCAATATCCATTTTAATAAAAGTAAAATCGCTATGGTTTTCAAACTGCGCTAATCGCGCCAGCTTCAAATTTACATCATAATAATCATTAAGGTTGTCTATACCTATTACAGTATGATTTGCTGCTAATAGTTTTTGACATGTTGCAGCGCCGATAAAACCTGCAGCGCCCGTTACTAAATACTTCATATTAATCCTTTTGAAAATAGGTTCTAGGTTCTAGGTTCTAGGTTCTAGAAAAATTGCAAACAACAATATATGTGTCAAGCTTAGCTATAGCCTAGTACCTAGTCACCTCCCTAGCACCTAATTCCTTTAACCT
>NZ_JACJEQ010000068.1:0-1921 GCF_014164125.1 Pseudoalteromonas sp. SG44-8
GATTATTTCTTGTATTTTACAACAACAAAAAAACAACAAATATAAATCCCTTGATTTACATTTAGATACAGAGTTAGACTGAAAGTATTAAAAAACTCGAAGGATTTTCTGTCTGCAACTTGTGGTTTTAGATCCTTTGAATAAGCTGTTATACCTAAAGAAGGAGTAGTCATTTGGCGGATGAAAGTAAGGCTCTTACAAAAGCATTAGAATGGGTGGTTGAAATTGATCCTCCTGCAATTATTGCTTCAGTAAAAGCAGAAAGAGAAAAGTATCCGGATGTGAGTAATCGTAAATTAGCGGAAAAAGCTTTTTCATCAGCACGTTGGAAAGCAACATCTATAGGTTTTGCCACTGGATTACCTGCAAACCCATGGACTGCTGTCCCTGCAGCTACTTTAGACGTTGCGGTAACACTTCGAACAGAAGTGGCGGCAGTCGCTCGTGCTGCAGTTATTTATGATGAAAATTTCTTTGATGATGATGACGCAAAATGGGAGCTTTTGATTCCTATATTTGGCCTGAATGTTGGTAGCCAAGCACTCAGGGAGTTTGGTATCAGAGGTGGTATGGGGGTAACTAGAGCAGCAATTAAAAAATACCTATCCAAAGAGACTCTAAAACAATTCAAAAAGATAATGTTAAAATATTTTGGCATTAAAGTTACTCAGAAAGGCGTTATCACAAAGACACTTCCTGTAATCGGCGGGTTAATTGGCGGTGGATGGAACTATATAGAAGTCGGTCGAGTACGAAAAAGAGCAATATCGTACCTTGAGTCAGTTTAGGTATAACAAGTTGCTTAAACGGAAAAATAACAGTTGGCCATCGCTTCGCGATTATAGCCAACTTTTATTTTCCGCTTAGCAAGGCGTTAGGGTTCAAAAAAGGATAGCAATAAGTGACAGAGATTTTTGAATTTTTCAATCAAGGTTGGGTTGGCTCACTAATAGGTGTAATAGGCATAATCCTTGGTATTTTTGGTATCTTTTCATACAGGGTTTCAAAGAGCGTTGCTAAACCTTCTTATCAAAAATCGTCACTCAGATTAATTGGAAGAGACGAAGATAACCTGCCTAAAGATGTAAAGGTGACCTATAAGGGTAATGAAGTAGATAGGCTCACAAAAACAACACTGACTATTTGGAATAATGGCACCGAAACACTGGAAGGTAGTGATGTGGTCAACTCAGATCCTTTGCTAATATCTTTTAAGGAAAATGACAAGACAAAACCCTAAAGAAAACAAAGGAAGCTAATGCATTTTCTTTGGTCAATTATGAGGATGCCACTAACAAACTACGTCTAGAATTTGAATACTTAGATCCTAATGATGGAGTTGTCATTGAACTGTTACATGATAGTGAAAAACGGTATCCAGAATTCAGCGGAACAATCAAAGGTTTCCCATCTGGTTTTGTTGATCAAGGCCGAGTTATGCAGAGAAAACGAAATAATTTGAAAGGCCCATTAAAAATCTTGCTAGATAGACCAAAACTTGTCTTTGTTACTGCTATTTTGATCGGATTAGCCATGACTCTCTTTGGCCTTTTGCCACAAGAAGCTAGAGATTTTATCGTTGGCTTTTTGTCTGAAGACTCCGCTCAAAAATCAATTGAACAGCAACCTATATTCTTTGTCATTTTGGGCGTGTTATACGCTGCAATGCCCGCTTTTGTTCTTTGGACGCGTCGAAAGAAGTACCCTAAACAGTTGGACGTATCAGAAATTGAACCCTAACAAACCACTGCTCACGGAAATTTTACTCGCTACGCTCATAAAATTCCGGTGAGTGGGGCGTTATGCACAAGAATGAAAAACACTTATGAAATACATCATTGCCACGATTTTATTGACTCTATTCACATCATATTCCTATAGCGATGATCTGGGGTATGACGGGTTTAATGCAGAAGGAAAA
>NZ_JACJEQ010000069.1:0-1806 GCF_014164125.1 Pseudoalteromonas sp. SG44-8
GGCTATTCATATAGCTATGTCAGTACGGTGTGGGGCATCGAAGGAAGCATGTGATGCACTTGTAAAATCATTCCAAGAGCTAAATAAAAAAATAATGGAAAGTATGAATCCATAAAAATGCATAACAAAGTGTTGCAACCCGCGCACTGCGTGCGCTGGACAGTTTGTAAGTCGCAGTTTTGTGGTTTTGCTGCGCAAAAGTAATCCACAAAACCACGACTTACAAACTGCCGTTGAACACGGCGTTAGCTTTTAGGAGACATTGTGCACTCAATAGATTATCAGGGCGTATTAACCCATCTTGAAAATACTTTCACGGAACAAGTTTCCTCTGATAAACAAGTAAAAACAAGTAAAAAAGGACAGGCACATTTTTTTTGCAAAAATCATAGTATCAACTACTGTTATTACATACAGTATCTGATGAAGTTGATATATTATGACTCGCGCAAGAAAAAAGCTTATTGATTTAGCATCGACATCTTATTATCACTTAATCTCACGATGCGTGAGACGTGCATTCTTGTGTGGTGATGATAAATACACAGGTAAAAACTTTGATCACCGTAGGGAGTGGTTAGTAGAGCGAATTAAGTTATTAAGTAGTGTGTTCGCCATTGAAATTGCGGCCTACGCGATTATGAGCAATCACTACCACCTTGTTGTGAACGTCAATAGGCGTCAAGCACTTGATTGGTCCGATGATGAAGTAATTAAACGCTGGTATCAGCTTTATAACGGCCACTTTTTAGTCGACCGCCACTTAAAAGGTGAGCAGTTAGATAAGCCAAGTTTGCTCTTTTTTAATGAGATCATCGCTAAATGGCGAGAAAGATTGTATGACATCAGCTGGTATATGAAAAACCTCAATGAGTACATTGCCCGCGAGGCCAATAAAGAAGATAACTGCACGGGTAAGTACTGGGAAGGGCGCTATAAGTCGCAAGCATTATTAGATGAAACCGCAGTGCTCAGTTGCATGGCCTACGTTGATTTGAACCCTATCAGAGCAAACATAGCCGATACGCTTGAAGACAGTGATTTCACCTCAATTCAAGAACGTATAGCGCACTTCAAAGCCTTTACCACAGACACGGTTAAAGCGAATAAGCTTCTCAAACAAAAAGATAATATTCAGCATGAAAGCCAACCAGCACAGTTAAAACCATTTGGCGGCAATCACATTAAACACACGATCCCCTTTGCCTTACTGGATTATATTGAATTAGTCGACTGGAGTGGCCGCCACATAGATCCAAAGAAAAAAGGGCATATCAACAAAACTATGCCAAAAGTGCTCCTGACTTTGAATATAGAAGAGGCGCAATGGCTTGAATCAATTCAACGTTTCAGGCAGCAGTACTCAAATTTTGCAGGCAGCAAACAACGGTTAAAGCAGCAAGCCGCCAGTAATGATGTAAAATGGTACAAAGGCACAGGCTGAACAGTTACATCATTATTAGGTTGTTTTAAAAATACACTATTGAACAAAGTGACGGCCTAGCTTCGCCTAAAATTCTTTCCAAGCACCTCAATTCTAAGCTCTGTAACTAACACTAACAGTGTGCAAAAAATAATGATACGGTTACCTATGACGGGAGAGGTGCTAAATTCTCTGACACAAAATATGTGTCTGTCCTTTTTATTCTCTACTAAAAATACAGAAGCCATGATCTGCTCTAGTCATTGCTGTATATATAAACAGTAGTTGTGTTTGGTTTTTTTTCAACAACTCGCGGGATTATTTCTTGTATTTTACAACAACAAAAAAACAACAAATATAAATCCCTTGATTTACATTTAGAT
>NZ_JACJEQ010000006.1:0-207880 GCF_014164125.1 Pseudoalteromonas sp. SG44-8
GGTGCTAGGTGCTAGGTGCTAACAAATGTTTTAATAATTAAGCTGGCAGTGCCAGCTTTTTTGCGTTTATACGGATACTTTTCATAAATGTTCTAATGTACTTTCATTTAAAAAACGACTTAGCTTTCTCAGATTTAAGCCCTCATTTATTTCTCATTCTTTCCTCTTTGTGCAATAAAATTTTAGTGAATTATTCACAAAGAAATTAAGGTTCGCTGCGTTTAAAGAGCTAGCCTACGCAAATAGAGCCGATTTGATTAATTATTGGCTCTAATCGTATCACTGCAGCACCCTTTCATTTAATACATAATCATTTTGACAGCGGTTGCTAGCAATAATGCGGCGAAGATTTTTTTGACTAACGAGACTGGTAAGTAATGGGTGGCTTTGGCGCCTAACGGGGCGGTAAACCAGGATGTGCAAATAATACCGAATAACGCTGGTAAATACACAAATCCAGCAAATCCATCTTCTAGTGCAAAATGGCCGCTACCTGAGCTGATGTAACCAATTGAACCAAATAATGCGATAACAATGCCGCATGCGGATGCACACCCTATGGCTTTTTTCATATCGACTGAGAAGAACGTTAACAATGGTACCAAAAGCGCGCCTCCGCCAATACCGATCATCGCAGACAAGCCGCCGGTGATAGTGGTCATAATGGTTAACACACCTTTATTGGGCATGTCACGCTCAACCGATGGCTCACGCTTATTACTTACAAACATCTTTATCGCAATAAGTACCACTGTGACAGCAAACACTAAGCGAACAACCTGCTCAGGTAATAGTGCCGCTATAAAGCCACTGATAAGCGCCCCCAGTGCAACGCCCGTCATTACCCAAGGAGCAAGAGTCCATGGAACATTGCCATTTTTATGATGTGCGATTGCGGAAGACGTTGATGTAAATAATATTGATGCTAATGACGTTGCAATTGCGGCAATAACGACTTGCTCAGCTGGTAGAATTTCAAAATGCAGTAAAATAATACTCAACACAGGAACAATAACCAGTCCGCCCCCAATACCTAGCAGCCCTGCTAAAAAACCTACGCCACTGCCAAGTAAGGCGCAGTATAAAATCAACATTATCAATTCACTCATTGCGTTTATCTCTTATTATAATTTGGGAGCACTCATGCTAAATGAATGCGATTCTATTTCCTATTGAGCAGCTATCACTCACCATATTGGCCGCGAGTATATCAATATAACTGATGCCTATTGATATATTTGGCTACATTAAGCCCTGAATAATCCTCATGTTTTAGATGAAATAAATACAAGTCACCCATCTAGAAGTCTAAATGTTTGGATAGCCAAGTTGGAACTCTGTTTTTTCAAGTGCCACTTCAGATAATTTATCGCTAATGGCGTGCAATATTATTAGTTGATGAATACAGCTCATGTTTTAGGTGAAATTAAACCGTTTTTATTCATGTACCGATACACGTATAAATAGCTCAACTCTTAGAGGCAACACAGTTTTACAGCGGTTTTAATCAAGCCATCAGGCACAACACAAAAACTGTGAACATCACTTACCGAGAGATCAGTAACGTTAATTCGCTCAAGAGCACAGCATAAACGCAGGTTTTAAATCAGATAATTGGATACAGATCACCATGACTAAAGATTTCACATTTACTATTAAGAGTATTTGTCTCGATGAAAATTATCATCCAGCAGCTAATACACGTATCACTACCAATTTTGCAAACTTGGCCAGAGGCAGTTATCGCCAAGCAAACTTACGCAACGCCTTAAAAATGATCGATAACCGTTTTAATGCCTTGGCGCAGTGGGATAACCCAAAAGCGGATCGTTATTCTGTAGAGCTTGAAATCATCTCTGTTGATATGGATATTGCTGGCAGTGGTAATAGCTTTCCATCGATTGAAATATTGAAAACAAATATTGTTGATCATCACACTAACAAACGCATTGAAGGCATTGTAGGAAATAATTTTTCCTCCTATGTGCGCGACTATGATTTTAGTGTATTACTGCAAGAACATAATAAAGATCAGCCTAAATTTAGTATTCCTGATAACTTTGGCGAGCTGCATGGCAAACTATTTAAATATTTTATTAGTTCTGACAGCTACAAAAAGCACTTTAAAAAGCCGCCAGTAATATGCCTAAGTGTTTCGGATAACAAGACCTATCATCGTACTGAAAATCAACACCCTGCGTTAGGTGTTGAATATCAGCCAAATGAACCGTCTTTGACTGAGCAATATTTCAAAAAAATGGGCTTGCAGGTGCGTTATTTTATGCCGCCAAATAGTGTAGCGCCCTTAGCCTTTTATTTTGTTGGTGATTTGCTAAATGATTACACTCATCTTGAGCTTATTAGTACTATTAGCACAATGGAGACATTTCAAAAAATCTACCGACCAGAGATCTATAATGCCAATGCGACTGCGGGGAAATCATATCAACCAAATTTGAAGAACCTAGATCATTCACTCACGCAAATTGTTTATGACCGTGAAGAGCGCAGTAAATTGGCGAATGAACAGGGGAAATTTGCTGAGCAGCACTTCATCAAGCCATATCAAACAGTGCTTGAGCAATGGTCTGCTAATTACGCGTAATAGCGAGTTCAATCGTTAGATTCAATCGCAACTTAAAAAGTTAACCCAAATAAATGGCATTATTTATTATGAAAACATCTATTAGCAAAACAATATTACCGACTTCAACTGCTGGCAGCTTACCTAAACCTTCATGGCTTGCAGAGCCAGAGACTCTTTGGTCACCTTGGAAACTTCAAGGTGATGAATTAATTGACGGCAAACACGATGCATTACGGATCTCTCTACAAGAGCAACAACGCGCTGGTATTGATATTGTCAGTGATGGCGAACAAACACGCCAACACTTTGTTACCACATTTATTGAGCACCTTAACGGTGTAGATTTTGAAAACCGTAAAACGGTGAGAATTCGTGACCGCTATGATGCCAGTGTACCTACTGTGGTAGGTCCTGTTAGTCGTATAAAACCGGTTTTTGTTGATGATGCTAAGTTTTTACGCAGCCAAACCAAACAACCGATCAAATGGGCGCTACCAGGTCCTATGACTATGATAGATACACTTTATGATGACCATTATAAAAGCCGCGAACAGCTCGCTTGGGAATTTGCCAAAATTCTTAATCAAGAAGCCAAAGAACTAGAAGCTGCGGGGGTTGATATCATTCAATTTGATGAGCCTGCATTTAACGTGTTTTTTGATGAGGTAAATGATTGGGGAATTGCGTGTTTAGAAAGAGCCATTGAAGGCCTTCAATGCGAAACGGCCGTGCATATTTGTTATGGTTATGGCATCAAAGCCAATACAGATTGGAAAAAAACGTTAGGCTCAGAATGGCGACAATACGAAGAAGCATTTCCAAAACTGCAGCAATCTAATATTGATATTATCTCATTAGAATGTCACAACTCTCATGTACCAATGGAACTACTTGAACTTATTCGCGGTAAAAAAGTAATGGTAGGTGCCATTGACGTTGCCACCAATACCATAGAAACACCAGAGGAAGTGGCAAATACGCTACGTAAAGCACTGCAGTTTGTCGATGCTGACAAGCTCTACCCGTGTACTAACTGTGGTATGGCTCCGCTACCTCGCGCAGTTGCAAGAGGTAAGCTCAATGCGTTAACCGCAGGCGCAGAGATTATTAGAAATGAGCTGGCTCAAAGTAATTAAAATCTAATTTATTTCATGAGGTGGAGTAACCACCTCGTCCTAATTTATTTTCAACAATTACACTTACTACAAATACAATAAGCCTATATACACATAAAGTATTTAATACCCGCGCTTTTGCCAAAACTCAATTTCTGACATGGACTCTTGTTCAAACACTGAAAATGTTTTATCGGCAATCAGTTTACCATTTAGCTCTATGGTCATACGCCAATCGCCTATCTTATTGCTTATAGGTTCCCATAAGGTATCACCTAGGTAAAAGTGCCAGTCATTGTCTTTAACGTATTCAAAGCCGTCAAATGGTGGCATTACCTCACCATCAGCATTCGGTATGTCAGGATGATAAATACAATAATGAAGCTTTTCGCCTTTGGCTTTTTTAATATTAATGATAAAACCAAACTCCACATCGAGTTGTGCGGGTACTTTTGTGGTAAATGCTTGAATTTGCGGTAAGGCTTTTGATGATGAGTCCCACTTTGTATAAATACCAAAGCTTTGCATAGTGATTGCGGGCTTAGTTTTTGCCATTATTTATCCTTTTATTGATGCATTAGTTTAACGTATTTATACGGCAAAATTAAGCGCCAAAACGTTTAGGATCTTTAGGATAGAAAAAATCAGGCTGGCGATCACACAAGGCAAACTCACGGGTATTTTTGTAAGGTAGTTTCATAAACCCGGCAACCCCCACATCAGTAATGCTCACCGCATATTGCATCAACTTATTAAGCAAGCGCTTAAACTGTGCTTCTTTAGTGCCATCTAACAAACGATAGTAATGATGTATTTTCATTCTATCTGGTAAAGCTTCAAAAATAATGCAGCCGGTATGATGTATTTGGTTTAACTCAAATACGCATTTGATCACTTTTTTAGGTAGCTGCAGTTGCTCGTCCGGATCTTTACCGTCTTCAAAATAAGAATGTGGTCGGGTGACTTCTGAGCTTTTTAAATTCATTACCTCATAGTCAAGCTCTGGAAGTTGTTCAAACTTAAATGCCCCTGTGCCATCACGCTCCAGTTGAATGGTCTTTCTTGCATCAAATAAACAACACTTAAATAAGCCTTTTTGATGAATGCCTTGTGCCAACATCACGGTATTATTAACCGCTTGGGTAAAAGCATGGCCTAAACTTTCATCATGCATGATCAGTGATGATTCAACGAACAGTGATTCTTCTTTCCAATGAAAGCTTAAGCCCCCTACTACTGGGTATTTTGCTAATCGGCTGATAGAGGCTAAAAATGCTTTTTCAGTATCACCGGTATCAAACAGGAATTCTTTATAATACCGGTCCAATTGAGCGTCATTTACATCAAGCAGTTGTTGATTGTGGTCGGCTTGGCGTAAAAATTGTTTACGTGAGCTATAAACCACAGTATCAGGTCGTTCGTCATCGTTACCAAACCAAAATGGAATATTGGCTCGCACATCTTCAGCTAAATTGAGCTCTGGTAAATATGCTTTAGCCATAGCAGGCATATTACGCATAAAGTAATCACCCGCCCCGTCTCTTGTAATTTTATTTTTAGAGAGCATACCGTCAATCACTTTTGCAAGCTCCATAGGGAGCCCTAATGAACTGGCTGGGATCACTTGCGCGCCAAATCGGCATGACTGTGCAGAAGCCAGTGCGTATAAGGTGGACGCCACGCCTTGCTCATCAAAACGCGGCGATGATTTAGCACCTGACATTTGCTCATCACCAATAAAATACACATCCCCCATCCGCGCATTGGTGGTACTTAAATCGCCAGACATTAAATCCATAAAGTTACTGGTAATTGGCTCGCCATTACTGTCTATTTGGGCATACACAGAGCTGCCCCAGTCCACCAGCGATAAGCCTTGGGTATGTTCATCCCACACTAGATTAGAAGGCTTGATATCGCCATGCACAATCGGTTGTGGCGTTATGCCATTTTGCTGAGTGCGAAGGTCTATTAATACATTACGTAGTTTTAGCGCTAAACTGGTGATTGCTGCGGCGCTAAAGCGGCCTTTTTTAAGTGATACTTTTTCTAAGTCTTCGCCCAGCGCGCGGGCCATCATTAAAATGCCCTGCTTTTTTATCCGTTCAAAAGCATAAAACTTAGGCACTAATGGGTTATCAACTTGCGAGAGCATATACGCTTCGTCCTCAAGTCGATCACGTACACTTTGCGCCAAGGTGATACGTGAAAATTTAAACACCCAAGGAAGTTTACGCTCATCTAAACCCGCAAATACAAATCCAAAAGCACCCGAGCCAATCATTTCAACCTGGCTGTAGCCTAAATTAGTGAGTTGCTTAATACAGATATTCAACCATTGGCGGTGTTTTTTTGCGTCATGGTGCGAAAGCAAATAGACCGACTGCTCTTCATTGATATAAAAATTGCGGATTGCTTTGGTTTTCACTGCGAGGTCTCAACGTATTCTAAAAAGTGTAAGGGATAAGGGTGAAGCTAGCTTATTGATTATTAATTTTTTAGTTCTAAATTTCTAGTCATTTAGCCTCAGCTTAGCGTGTCCTGACATTTTGCGCAAAAAAAGTGTAAAAAGGCAATCTGTGTTAAAAAATAATGCACCCAACTCACTAAACGACAGGTGATACTCTTTATTCATGGTAATTGCTTAGTTAGATATTACAGACTTTCTGATTGGTAAAATAAAAGAAAAAAAGCCGCGTGATCAGCGAACTGATCACAACAGCTTTTAACAACCAGAATCGTTATAAATTAGAGTGCTTGTTCAAGCTCTGGTAGCACATCAAATAAATCTGCTACTAAACCATAATCCGCCACTTGGAAGATTGGCGCATCGGGATCTTTATTGATAGCCACAATCACTTTAGAATCTTTCATACCCGCTAAGTGCTGAATTGCGCCACTAATACCTACAGCAATATATAAGTTAGGCGCAACGATCTTACCGGTTTGACCCACTTGCATATCGTTTGGTACAAAGCCGGCGTCAACCGCAGCACGAGACGCACCAATTGCCGCGCCTAGTTTATCAGCAATACCATTAAGTAATGAGAAGTTCTCGCCATTTTGCATACCGCGTCCACCTGATATAACCACTTGCGCAGCAGTTAACTCTGGGCGCTCAGATTCGGTTTGCTCAACACTTACAAATGCGCTTAATTCACTGCTAAACACAGAATCAACAACACGACTCTCAGCGGGAGCTTGCTCACTTTGCAGATCAAAGCTACTTGCACGAACGGTGAGCACTTTTTTGCTATCCAGTGATTTTACAGTTGCGATGGCATTACCTGCATAGATTGGGCGTTTAAATGTATCAGCGTCAACCACATCAATGATTTCTGAAATTTGTGCAACATCAAGTAATGCGGCAACACGTGGCATGAAATTTTTGCCCGTTGTAGTGGCACTAGCAACAAGATGCGAATAATCTGGCGCAAGCGATAACACTAAATCTGCAATGTTTTCAGCTAACTGATGCGCATACTCGCTATGATCAGCCACCAGCACGGTGTTTACACCTGCAATACTGGCCACTATTTCACTCATTGGTGCTACGTTTTCACCAGCAATTAGTACATCAACAGCAAAACCAAGCTTTAATGCTGCGTTTATGGTTTTAGAAGTTTCAGGCTTTAAACTGCCATTGTCATGATCTGCTATAACTAATGTTTTCATTTAAATCACCTTCGCTTGTGTTTTTAATAAATCAACTAACTGCGCTACATCATCAACAATGATACCGCCACTGCGTTTTGCCGGTTCATGTACCGCAACAAGTTCGATACGCGGGGTTAAGTCTACACCTAAGCTATCAGCTGCAATTACCTCAAGTGGTTTACGTTTGGCTTTCATAATATTTGGCAATGATGCATAACGAGGTTCATTCAAACGTAAGTCTGTTGTGACTACGGCCGGTAACTTTAATGAAACTGTTTGTAAACCGCCATCAACTTCACGCGTCACATTAACAGTGCCATTTGCTATGTCGACCTTTGATGCAAACGTACCTTGCCCGCGCCCAGTAAGAGCCGCCAGCATTTGACCTGTTTGATTGTTATCTGAATCAATCGACTGTTTACCTAAAATTACCAGTTCAGGGGCTTCTTGCTCGACGATTTTAGCAAGCAGCTTTGCAACGTGCAGTGATTCTAATTTTTCGTCAGTCTCAATATGAATCGCTTTATCGGCGCCCAGTGCCAGTGCTGTACGTAATTGTTCTTGAGATGCTTTAGCACCAATGGTTACAGCAATCACTTCAGTGGCAGTGCCCGCCTCTTTTAAGCGGATAGCTTCTTCAATGGCAATTTCGCAAAATGGGTTAAGTGCCATTTTCACATTAGTTAGATCAACGTCGCTATTATCTGCTTTAACGCGTGCTTTTACGTTGTAGTCGATAACTCTTTTTATTGGAACGAGAACTTTCATAGGAACTCCATAATTATTTAAACCTACAAGCTAACGTGTACGTCAACCTATTTATTTTATGAAATCAGACTACTTCCTGTTGACGTAAACGTCAACCTAAAATAACCTTAAACTATTCATCGCCTGTAACGTTTCATTTGCAAGTATGAAATTGCCCTTGTAAAGGCACAGGTCCGTCACATAAAAGAGGTTAATATGGTCGAACGCGAAACCATGGAATTTGATGTCGTTATTGTCGGCGCAGGCCCTGCAGGCTTAGCTACCGCCATACGATTAGCGCAACAAGCACAAGAAAAACAACAAGAGTGCATGATCTGCGTGGTTGAAAAAGGCTCTGAAGTGGGCGCCCATATTTTATCGGGCGCAGTATTTGAAACCACCGCTTTGGACGAGTTACTGCCCAATTGGCAAGAACTTGGCGCGCCAGTGACCACTAAAGTAACCAGTGATGAAATATATTGGTTTAATAATGACAGCAAAGCCACCGCTATCCCTCACTTTGCCGCACCTAAAACATTTCATAATACTGATAACTATATTGTCTCTATGGGTAATGTATGCCGCTGGCTTGCAGAGCAAGCAGAAAACCTAGGGGTTGAGATTTTCCCAGGTTTTAGCGCACACTCACTGATTATTGAAGATGACACAGTAAAAGGCATTATTACCGGCGATATGGGCCTTGATAGCAATGGCAATGAAAAAGATGGCTTTATGCCTGGCATGGAACTTCGTGCTAAATACACTGTATTTGCTGAAGGTTGTCGTGGTCACTTAGGTAAACAGCTGATCAATCAATTTGCACTTGATCAAGATGCCTCACCGCAACATTATGGTTTAGGCTTTAAAGAAATTTGGCAAATCGATCCTGCTAAACACAAGCAAGGCACGGTAGTTCATGGCACCGGTTGGCCCTTAAGTGCAGATACTAACGGTGGTGCGTTTATGTACCACAGTGATAATAATCAAGTTGTAGTCGGCTTAATTGTTGATTTAAATTACTCAAACCCGCATTTAAGCCCGTTTGATGAATTTCAGCGCATGAAACACCACCCAATATTTAAAGATGTATTAGCCGGTGGCGAACGTATTGCTTATGGCGCTCGTGCGATTGCAAAAGGTGGCTTGCACTCATTACCAAAAATGCACTTCCCGGGTGGTTTGTTGGTCGGCTGTGACGCGGGCACCTTGAATTTTGCCAAAATCAAAGGCAACCACACAGCGATGAAGTCAGGTATGATTGCCGCTGAGGTGATCTTTAACGCGCTTACAAACGAGCAACAGCATACTGACTTAGTTGACTACAGCGAAGCATTTAAACAAAGTTGGGCTTATAAAGAGCTATACCAATCACGTAACTTTGGCCCTGTTATGCATAAGCTAGGAAAATTTCTTGGTGGTGCGTATAACACCCTTGATCAAAATATTTTTGCAGGGGCATTACCTTTTACTTTTAAAGATAATATCCCAGATCACGCAACGCTAGTTGATAAAAATCAGGCCAGCGTCATTGATTACCCGAAGCCTGATGGTCAACTCAGCTTTGATAAATTATCTTCGGTGTTTTTATCAAATACCAATCATGAAGAATCTCAGCCGTGTCATTTAAAACTAAAAAATAGCGCTATTCCTATCGATGTTAACTTAGTTAAATTTGACGAGCCTGCTCAGCGCTATTGCCCGGCGGGTGTGTATGAGATACAGCAAATTGCCGGCAAAGACGAGTTTGTGATCAATGCACAAAACTGCGTGCATTGTAAAACCTGCGATATTAAAGATCCGAGCCAAAACATCACCTGGGTAACACCTGAGGGAGCCGGTGGTCCCAACTACCCAAATATGTAATCTAAATACAATTAAAGCGCTTGATACAGCGTTAAAATAATATTTTACATATAAATTATAAACCTATCCTAAATTGCAGGGGCTTCGGCCCCTTTTTTGCGCTATGCTAATAAGAATTATATATGAGTGAGATATTTTTATGCCGTCGTCTAATGTTGTATTCCGTTTTTTAGCAGAGCCCACCGATGTGAATTTTGGCGGGAAGGTTCATGGCGGTGTCGTCATGAAGTGGATTGACCAAGCAGGTTATGCCTGCGCTGCTGGTTGGAGTGGTCATTACTGTGTCACTGTATCTGTCGCTGGGGTTAAATTTCGTCGCCCTATTCTAGTTGGTCAAATTGTTGAAGTTGAAGCTAAAATTGCCCACACTGGCAAAACCAGTATGCAAATCTTTATACAAGTTCGCTGTGGCGATCCGAAAACGCGTAATCTAGTTGAGACTAACCACTGTGTAATTAGCTTTGTTGCCATGGACGAAACAGGTTATCCCGTAGCAGTGCCAGAATACATCGCAGTGAGTAATGAAGACAAAAAATTAGAAAACTACGCAATTAAGATGAAAGAGATTGCCATAGAAACTGAAACTTTATTGCATAAATCAGAACCCTGATCACCTAAACTATCTATCTGTAAAAGCTACATCCTAGTCAGAAATCTTTTCTCCAGCCAAACTGAACGAGCGTTTAAATAGCGCTCATTGGTATGCTTTATATGCTATAAAAGACTATAACTGGCTGTTTTTAAGCCAAATTAATCATGGCACGCACCATGCAATATTAAGAGTAACCGGTAATTTAAAGGTTATATTTTTTATTTTGTAAAGGAGCTATTAAATGATTAAATCAATTTCACTTTCTGCTATCTCATTAGCATTATTAGGTTTTAATACTGCAGCTAGCGCAGAGACAACAAACATGGATTACCCTCGCGTATATACAGGTATTGGTTACGGCCAATACTCATTCCAATTTGAAGATTCTGAAAACGACATCGATTTTGACGACGACTCACAGATGCTTAAGGGTTACGTTGGTACGCAATTTAATAAGTATTTAAGTTTAGAGCTTGCCTATCAAAACTTTGATGAAGTAAGCGATATTGATAGCTATGCTGAAGTTGATGGTGTGTCTTTGGCCGCACGGTTAGCTGCCCCTATTACGGATAGCTTCTCTGTCTATGCTAAAGGTGGTTGGCTAGAATGGGATGCTGAGGTAACCAGCGACCTTCCTGCTATTGGTAAGATATCAGCAGATCAAAGTGGAGGCGATGTATTTTATGGTGCAGGTATCGAGTACGCATTCACCACCAACATGCAGGTACGCTTTGAGTATGAACGCTATGAACTAAAAGATGAAATTGATCCAGAAATGGATGTAGCATCGGTTTCATTCCAATATATGTTCTAAGAAATGCTTAACCTATTTTGAGGTTATTTAGCAGTAAAAGGCAGCTTCGAGCTGCCTTTTTTGTTGTTAGCGGTTAGAATATCGTATCTTTAACAGTAATTGAGTTACATGAGCGATTTTCAACTAACGGCTATTGGCCATATTCAATCTCCTTATAAACAAAAGTTCGCCATTCCTCGCCAACCGCGTTTAGTTCCACAAGCAAAAGCTAAGTTGGTATTTGCTGCTGATTTTAACCGTGAAGAATTTGTTCGTGGCTTAGATGAATTTAGTCATATTTGGTTATTGTTTCGCTTTCATGAAACTGCTGATAAAGGCTACTCAGCCATGGTTAGGCCACCGCGTTTAGGCGGTAATGAGCGCAAAGGCGTATTTGCCACGCGCGCGACCTTTAGACCCAATGCCATAGGCATGAGTGCCGTCAAGCTTGAAGGCATAGAGTATAAAAATGGCCAGCTGTGTTTATTATTGGCAGGCATAGATTTACTTGATGGCACCCCGATTTTAGACATCAAACCATATTTACCTTATTCAGATGCCATGGTTGATGCCACTGCAGGCTTTGCTGACACGCGCCCAGAAACGCAAATGACCGTTGAGTTTAGCCCGCAAGTGCAGGCGTTTATTGAACAGCAAACCAACTTCCCAGAGTTGCATGACTTTATTAGTAATGTACTTAAGCAAGATCCTCGCCCTGCCTATAAAAAGCAAAAAGAGGGTGAACAAAGTTATGGAATGACCTTGTATGATTTTAATATCCGTTGGCAAGTAAACGACGAGCATAACTATGTCACTAGCATAGAAAAAAGTTAGAAAAACACACTTAGCGCTTTAGTGTAAAAGCAACCGCTGCTAAACTGAGTGCCCAATTGAAATAATAATTTTATAACTATCGGAATAAACATGCGTACCAGTCAATATATACTCGCAACACTTAAAGAAACGCCATCAGATGCTGAAATTGTATCGCATCAATTAATGTTAAGAGCGGGCATGATCCGTCGCGTCGCGTCGGGCCTATATACTTGGTTACCCTCTGGATTACGCGTGTTACGAAAAGTCGAAAACATTGTGCGTGAAGAAATGGACAAATCAGGTGCAATCGAAATGTTGATGCCTGTTATTCAACCTGCGGATCTATGGGAAGAGTCTGGCCGTTGGGAGCAGTTTGGCCCAGAACTTATGCGTTTTACTGACCGTCACAATCGTACTTTCGCGTTAGGACCAACCCATGAAGAAGTGATCACCGACTTTGTTCGTAAAGAAGTAAGTTCGTATAAACAATTACCGCTTACTTTGTATCAAGTACAAACAAAAGTGCGCGACGAACGTCGTCCTCGTTTTGGGGTTATGCGCGCGCGTGAATTTACTATGAAAGATGCCTATTCATTTCATTTAAGTGAAGAATGTTTAGATGCAACTTATCAAGTAATGCACAAAGCATACTGTAATATATTCGATCGCTTAGGCCTTGATTACCGTCCTGTTATTGCTGATACCGGCTCTATCGGTGGTAGTGTATCTCATGAATTTCATGTGTTAGCTGAATCAGGTGAAGATGCTATCGCCTTTAGTGATAAAAGTGACTATGCAGCAAACATCGAAAAAGCAGAAGCATTAGCGCCAAGTGAAGCGCGCCCTGCTGCCGCAAAAGAATTAAAAGTATTCCCAACACCTGATGCGAAAACTATCGACGAGCTAAAGAAACACTATGGTGTAAAACCTCATCGCAGTGTTAAAACACTGATTGTTTACGGCGCGCCAAATGAAGATGGTCAACGTGGTTTAGTTGCATTAGTAATACGTGGAGATCATGAGCTTAACGAACTTAAAGCTGAAAAACATCCATTAGTAGATTCTCCACTGGAAATGGCAAACGAGGCTGACATAATTGCAGCCATTGGTGCTAAACCGGGTTCATTAGGCCCTGTTGGCTTAACAATGCCAATTTTAGTAGACCGTACAGCCAACGTAATGGCTGATTTTGTAGCTGGTGCTAACAAAGATGACGAGCATTACAGCGGTATTAACTGGGATCGCGATGTAACTGAGTATGAAGTTGCTGATCTACGTAATATTGTCGAAGGTGATCCTAGTCCATGTGGTAATGGTACTTTACATATTAAACGCGGTATCGAAGTTGGCCATATCTTCCAGCTTGGTACTAAGTACTCAGAAGCGATGAAAGCGGGAGTATTAAACGAAAGCGGTAAGAACCAAATAATGACTATGGGTTGTTATGGTATTGGTGTATCGCGTATTGTCGCAGCGGCTATTGAGCAAAATAATGATCAATACGGCATTATTTGGCCACAGCCAATCGCCCCGTTCGATTTAGCCATTGTGCCAATGAATATGCATAAATCGCATCGTATACCGGATATCGCTAATAACCTTTACGACGGTTTAAAAGCCGCAGGCTTAGACGTGTTATTTGATGACCGTAAAGAGCGCCCAGGTGTGATGTTTAACGACATGGAATTACTCGGTGTACCTTTCACGTTGGTAATTGGTGAGCGTAATCTTGATGAAAACAAGGTTGAGTTGAAAAATCGCCGTACTGGTGAAAAATTAATGATAGATATTGATACCGCTGTTGAAGCAATCAAAGCGGCCATGAACGCTTAATCATCAGCACCCTCTGTAACAAAAAACCGCGTAATGCGGTTTTTTTGTTTTTGCACGATTATTAATTGTCATAGATGTTTCGTCAAACAGTCTTATAAACGTCATTCAAGTTGCTTAACTTTGTTGTTATTACACCGTGAGTAACCTCCTATGCACGACATCGAAAAAAGTGATAAAAAGTACTACCCAGCTGTTTGGATCTCCGATGTACATTTAGGCTATAAAGATTGTCGAGCAGATTACCTACTCGACTTTTTAAATAGTATTGAGTGCGATACCCTTTATCTAGTGGGTGACATCGTCGATTTATGGTCTATGAAGCGAAATTTTTATTGGCACCCTAGTCACTATCAAGTATTAGCTTGTATTCAAGCCAAAGCAGTTCAAGGTACTCGAGTGATTTATATTCCCGGCAATCACGATGAAACATTCCGACACTACGTCAATAACAGCCTATTTGGTATTGAAGTCCACCAGCAGTTTATTCACACAACCAAAGCCAACAAACGATTTCTTCTGGTTCACGGTGATGATTTTGACTCAGCAACTAGGTATAACAAACTGATCAGTATTGCCGGTGATACAGGTTATGACTTTTTACTGTTTTTAAATCGCTGGACTAATCGTATTCGACGCCTATATGGTGGTAACTATTGGTCACTTGCTGCTTGGATAAAAGCCCGCGTTCATAAAGCGCGTGAAGCAATAGAGGCATTTGAAAATGCTGCTATTCATGAGGCTAAAAAGCAAGGCGTAGACGGTATTATTTGCGGTCATATTCATCACCCACAACTCAAAGTCGTTGATGGCATTGTTTACTGTAATGATGGCGATTGGATAGAAAGTTGTACCGCAGTAGTAGAGCAAGAAAATGGTCGTATCGAATTGCTACACTGGTCTGACACTCAAACAGTGATTAATTCTGCTGATATTACCAAACTTAATCAAAATCTTGGTGGACCAAAGGCTAAACCTGAAAAATCAGTAGCTTAAAATTTAGACTGTGTGGTTTATTTTAACCACATAGCTAATTTATCTTTCAAAACTTTTGGCTTTATGGGTTTGGTAATATAATCATTCATACCAGCTGTAATACAACGCTCTCTGTCACCTGCCATAGCGCTGGCTGTCATAGCGATAATAGGCACTTTTGCATAGTCAGCACCAGCTTTGCTGCTGCGAATTGCAGAGGTTGTGTCATAGCCATTGAGGCTTGGCATTTGGCAATCCATTAAAAGCAGATCAAATAAAGGTGTGTGCTCTGTATTTAATATTTCTAGCGCATCTAGGCCATCGCTGGCACATACAATAGTGACACCGGTATTTTTTAATATTGCTTTGGCAACTTCAAGGTTGATCATATTATCATCAACCAATAATACCTTAAAGTTTGATAAATCGTATTCAACATATTCTGTTTGCTCACTACCTTGGCTAGCAACCAAAAAACTATTATTAACACCAAACAAACTTGCTAACTTATAGCTAAATTGATCTTGAGTAAGCGGCTTATTTAGCACATGGCAATTTTCAGGTACCTGCTCTTTGGCTTTTTTACTAAGCAGTAAATCACGCAAGATTAATACATATTTTTTATTCTGCTTATTACATAAATTAATCAGTGTTTGTAAGTATGGGTGATCATTATCAACAACCAGTAAATCAACTTTTAACTCTTGATATTGTGCTTGGTAGTCAAATCGTTGAATATTATTGGCCGCTACTTGGCAATTTTTAATCAATAAATTAGTGACATTGTTATATACACTGTCGCTATCTATCAGCACGCCAACCTGAATATCTTTTGCCAACTCAACGGCAGTATTAAGTCTTTTCTCAGCTGCAATATGTAATTGCACTTGCGCTGTAAAACAGCTTCCCTTGCCCTTTTCACTGGTTACACTAATATCACCGCCCATCAATTGTGCCAGCTTACGACAAATTGATAAACCAAGCCCTGTGCCTCCAAAGTGGCGAGTGGTACTGGTGTCCTCTTGAGTAAAGGCCTCAAACAGCTTATCGATATTTTTTTCAGCAATGCCGATGCCTGAGTCTTCAATAACAAAGCTCATTAATAACTTTTCTTCAGTAAGATACTGACACCCAACAGTCAAACTGACTTCACCTTGATGAGTAAATTTGAATGCATTATTAAGTAAGTTTATTAATATTTGTTTTAATCGGTGGCTATCTCCGACTAACATACGGTCAATAACTTTATCAGTATACAAAAACACTTCTAAGCCTTTACGCTGTGCTTGCAGTGCCATTGAGGTGATCATATCACTGCATACAGTAATCACATCAAAACTGTGATTATCAATATCAAGTTTACCAGCTTCGATTTTTGAAAAATCCAAGATGTCATTAATCAATGTCATTAATGAGTTAGCGCTGCTATTGGCCAGATCTAAATATTGCTGTTGCTGCTGCGTTAGCGTGTCCTCTTTGAGCATTTCCAGCATCCCTAATACACCATTCATAGGCGTACGTATTTCATGGGAAATATTAGCAATAAAATCACTTTTAGTTTTACTGGCTGCCAAAGCTTGTTCAATCGCACTTTCAAGTTCAGTTGTGCGTTGTTGCACTTTTTGCTCTAACGTACTATTGAGTTTTTCAAGCTCAACTTGGGTCTGTTTAAGTGAATTAATGTTTCGTAAAATCGCTGCTACTTGGTAGCGCTGGGTAAAGATATCAAACACGCTAGTAAGTGTAATTGAGTAAAAGTGTTGTTGATCTTGCGGGTCAATAAATACGCCTTCAAATGATGGTTTTGATCCCTGTGCTATTGTTTCATCAATACATGACTTATCACCTTCTGCTAGCGACAATAATTGCGTAAACTGGGTGTGATCAATAATGATATCAAAGCACTGTAATGCTGTTTTATTAGCATTACTGATAAGGCCATCCTCTTGTACTGTTAAAATTGCATCGAGAGAATTTTCAATAATCTTGTTATTACGCTCCTTCAAGGTGTGAAGCTCTAATTTGCGGTTTATATACCTTTGGTATAACCACACTAATAACCACAAAGCAGTGAAAAGTGAAATAATTACCAACACAAAATGATCACGGCGCTTAGCAACGTCTGTTAACAAAATATCGGTATTAATTGATACCGCAAGTTCAAGGGGCAACATGCTAATGTTATTTTCTAAACTAATACGTTGTTTTAAATAATAATGACTTGGTAAATCATGAAAAGGTAAAGTCGCTTGGCTGCTCATATCTTGGCTTTGACTAAATACACTTGACCAAGTAATGTCTTGACCAAACTCAAAACCAAATCGTAGTTTAGGATCTGGGTGAAATAAAAACTGCTGCTGATCATTTAACAGATAAACATCAACCCCAGCAGATGAACTAAAAGTAACACTATTAAATAACTCGTCAGCAAAATAATTTGTTACTAATACAGCAAATATTGCTCCTTGTTCATTAAATACCGGCTTCGCAACTCGGTAGGTGCTCACGTAGGGTATCTGAATTTGACCATGCTCTCGATTATAGTTAATCGGTGATATATAGACAGATTCACTATCTAACCTGCTGGCATTAAGCATGTAATCCCGTTGCCCTTTTTGTTGTAATAAGTCTCCCTCGAGGCGCACCACAACATCATTGATCCTATCAACACGGACAATTTCTTGACCATTATCAGCAAGGGTAATATATCTGGCTTGTAATAGCTGCTGGTCAGTGCGCATAAAGCCACTAAATATTTCAGCTAAGCGCGTTTGCCATATTGCGATGGGCGTATTTAATAGAGGATCAATAAGGTTATTTGCAGCGGCTCGACTAATACCACTGATAGGCGGCGTGACATTTAAAAAGTTGATTGACGAGACACTGTCTTTTAAATGCCCTTTTAATATTTGTGCTTTTGTATCAAGCTCTTGCTGTAGTGTGGTTTGGGCAATCTGGTAAACATCTTTGCGTGCTTTTTGCTCATAAATATATAAAGCAGGAGTTGCGAAGATGAAAAAAAACAGCAAAGCTAATAAAGAAAGTTTATTACTGCGAAATAAATTAGAAAATGTCAGAGGGTAGCGCATCAAAATTGCCAGTTTGCTTTCAAAACAAACTATATTATAGAGCAATTAAAAAAGTTATCTTTGAGCTTTTTATCGATTCTTAGTTTTAACCATGAAACTATAAATAAGTAATAAAAAATGACGAGCTAGCCCGTCATTTTTTATTATTTAACTGAGAGTATTGTAACAACTACGCCCAGCCTACTTCTTTACAACTTGTTACCTAAATAAGACTTCTTCTTTATTAAACCATTTAACACAAAATGCTAATAGTGCACCGGCAACAATCACGGTCGCTAAAAAGATTAGTCCAAGTAACGTGTAATCAATCGTACCTTTGATAATTTCTTTAATCGCTAAAGCCACATTAGTAACCGGAATAAATGCGGTTTTAGCTGTTAGTTCAACATTCGGTAATAAAGCAACAATGATAGGAAATATCACCCCCATACTCAGTGGTGTCATATAATTTTGTGCTTCTTTAAAACTACGCGCATAAATCGATATTGCTAACGCAAGAGAAGAAAAAATCGCCGCTACGGGTAATAAAATAATAAAAATGAGTGCCAGATCTAATACTCGTAATGAACTAAATGCTGTTTTTATCACATCCAAATCAATGAAAGAAATCGCGATACTGATCCATACGCCCATACTCAACACGGTTATCGTTGTGGTGGCGATTGACGCTGCAAGTAAAGTAATAAATTTACCTAATACAAGTTGCGTACGGGTGATTGGTGTCAGTAGTAACGTTTCTAATGTGCCGCGTTCTTTCTCACCTGCACCTAAATCAATTGCTGGGTATGTTGCTCCCATCAAAACTAATGGAATCAGTAAGTAAGGAATAAAGCCGCCTATTTTCTCACCTAAATTTTCTCGTTTATCAGCGGTATCAACTTTTACAACTTTGATTGGATCAATAATCGCACTTTGTTGCTCAACTGAAACACCATAACTCAATAGTTTTTCAGCTCTTAGCTTATTACCAAATTCTTTAGCAAGCTCTTTTACTCTGTCGAATAAAAAGTTAATCGCTTTGGCATCGTTATAAACCACTTGCCACTGGCTCTGTTTTGCGTCATCAAGGTTTTGTTTGGCATCTGCGGGTAAGAAAATACCCATATCAATGGTGCCAGCTTTAACGGCCTCAGTAAGCTCTGCAACTGTATTAAAGGTGTGTTCACCTTTGTATAATTGAAAACTTTTATGGTAAAAAACTTTATCTGTGAATGATTGCGCATATTCGCCATTGATAATGGCATAGGTATGAACTTTTTGTTCGGCTTCAAGTGTTGCTTGAGAACTAATAAATGCCATCACCGCAAATAATAATGGAAAGATAGCAACTGGCAATGCGACAATAAAAATGAGTGTTTTTTTATCACGTAATAGCTCTTTTAATTCCTTTTTAAATACTTCAAACATTATTTTTCTCCGTCAAAATATTCATAAACGCTTGATTTAGTTCGTCGCTTTTACCCACTTTTTTAAATTCGTCAAGACTGCCGTCAAAACAACTGATACCTTCGTTGATCACCGCAACGCGGTCACACAGTAGCGCTACTTCATCTAAATGATGGGTTGAAAATATAACAGGAGTCCCTTGCGCTTTAAGCCGTTTGATAAACTCGATCACCGTTTGAGTGGTCATTATGTCTAATCCAGTGGTCGGCTCATCAAGTACTACGACTGCCGGGTGGTGCACAACTGCGCGGGCTATATTGGCTTTTTGTTTCATACCCGTTGATAAATTATCAGCACGTTTATCAATAAAGCTATGCATGTCGAGTAAATCAAATAACTCTTCACACCGTGACCTAATCGCGTCTTTACTCATACCGTGCAGTTTTGCAAAATATTCGATATTTTCTTTTACCGTTAAACGGCCATATAAACCGGTACTGCCAGATAGAAAACCAATAGACTTACGACCAAATAGTGGTTTTTTTATGATGTCTTCACCAGCAATAATTATTTGCCCTTCATCGGGTTTTAACGCTGTCGAGATCATTCTTAGCGTGGTGGTTTTTCCTGCACCATTAGGGCCGAGTAAGCCCAGCACTTCGCCTTTATTACAATGAAAGCTGACATCTCGCACCGAATGAAAATAATCTTTATCTTCACGGGGATCTATTTTATCGACTTTGTTTTTTTTATGGTCTTTAGTTAGCTTAAATTTCTTTTTAAGCCCCGTAACTTCTATCATGTTCGTGTCCTTCGTTTTGGTCTAAAGTAATCTGTATTACTATAAAACTCGGGGTTATTATTATCATACCAGCCTGGTACGCCTAGCAGTGGTAATGGTGAGAGCTGGCTATTGTCCCTTAAACAGTTATCGACGCTAATCATCTCATAAAGGGTTTGATCAATATACTGATACTGCTGGGCTAAATCTTTACAAAATATGTCACTCGGTACTTTTACAAATAATGCTTTACCTGTCAGACCAATATACGGCTTTGTTAGCATTTCATAATTAGCGTGGCCGAACATAAATGGCGCAATGGTTTTCCCCCACAACGCTCTTTGCTCAATAAATGCCTGCTGCCATTGATGATTTTTAAGTAACGCAGGCCAAACATCATCACTTACAGCAAGAACAACCCCACATTCATCAAACAAGGTTAAGGCATTGCGGTGTTTTGAGCGTACTTTAGTGCCATGAAGTGTGATCTCTTCAACATGGCGTTGATTGATTAATGCTTTAGTTTTAGGAAATAAACACCAGATAAGTCCACCAAATAAGTCATGCCAATTTTGTTGTCGCGTTGGTACTTTACCGGTATCAAAAATGATTTGCTCATAATAGCGCTCTTCCTCACTAAAGCAGGCGTCATCAACAAAGCGAATTGTTTGCTGATTTGCATTTTTAGCATCTAAAAATGATGAAAACCACGCACATTGCGGCCAGTCGGATAAACCATTTAAAGAAAACAGTGTATTTAAATGGCTAAATGCACCATTTTCTAAACTGGGGCTATGCCATTGTTCGTAAGGGGTAAAACGCTTCATGAGTATCTTTAGCTTTACAATTATTATGGTTGGAGTTTACCGCAAAAACTGGTTCTCTTTAATAGAAGTTCTTATACTGAGCTCACTTAAAACAAAAAAAGAGCGACTATGAAACGTTATTTTTCTCTGACACTCCTTGCAACTGCGGTACTTGCAGGATGTGCAACAACAAGTCTCACCTCTGATGATGTTAGCAAAGGGTATTATTCAATCAATGCCCAACAACTCGCAGAGCATGTCAAAGTGCTTGCCTCCGATGAATTTGGAGGCCGCGCTCCATCTTCAAAAGGTGAAGAACTCACACTAGCTTACCTTACTGAAGAATTTAAAAAACTAGGTTATCAACCAGGTAATGGCGACAGCTTCTTACAAGAAGTTCCGTTGGTGTCTCTTGAAGCAGATCCAAACATGGTGTTAACTATCGGCGGCAAAGATTACCAGTATAAAAAAGACATGGTAATGGGCAGCAGTCGCATTAGCGAACGCCAAAGTATTAAAGACTCTGAACTGGTATTTGTTGGTTATGGTGTTAATGCCCCAGAATATAATTGGAATGATTACGCAGGTTTAGATGTTAAGGGTAAAACTGTGGTGATCTTAGTCAACGACCCTGGTTTTGCCACTAAAGATCCTGCTTTGTTTACCGGTGATGCCATGACTTACTATGGCCGTTGGACTTACAAATACGAAGAAGCCAGCCGTCAAGGTGCTGCTGGGGCTATCATCGTTCATGAAACTGCACCGGCCTCTTACCCTTGGTCTGTGGTTGAAAACTCATGGAGCGGCGAGCAGTTTGGTTTTCAAAAAGAAAACAATAATATGGACAGAGTCGCTGTTGAAGGTTGGGTAACCACAGAGGTTGCTAACGAGCTTTTCACTAAAGCAGGTTTAGATTTTGCCAGTGCGAAAGCCAATGCAGCAAAAGGCGCTTATCATGTTGATATGGGCGATTTAACAGCGTCTGTTGCGGTTAAAAACACCATCAAAAAATCAATTTCATATAACTTCATTGCGACTTTACCCGGTAGTGAAAAACCAGATGAGCATATTATATACTCAGCACACTGGGATCACTTAGGTACTGATAAAAACCGTAAAGGCGACCAAATCTACAATGGAGCACATGATAACGCGACAGGCACTGCAGGCTTAATTGAAGTAGCTGAAGCGTTTGCAAGCTTACCAAAGCACCCTAGCCGCTCAATGACTTTTTTGGCAGTGACAGCTGAAGAGCAAGGTTTATTAGGATCTAAGTATTATGCTGCACACCCAGTGATAGCAGCAAATAAGACAGTCGCTAATATTAATATGGATAGCTTGAACTTGTTAGGCAAAGTAAAAGATATCAGCGTGGTTGGTATTGGTAAATCAGAAATGGACTCGCTATTAGCACAGGCAGCTAATGCACAAGGGCGCACGGTCTCGGGCGATCCTAAACCATCTTCAGGCGGGTACTATCGCTCTGATCATTTTGCTTTCGCCAACATGGGTATTCCAGCGATGTATGCGGGTGGTGGCAGTGAAGCACTTGACGAAGATACGGCTAATTATCGTAAACGCATGAGCTTAGTGCTACGTGGTTGTTACCATCAACCATGTGACAGATACCGTGACGAATGGGATCTATCGGGAGCTGTACAAGACTTACAACTGTTTTATCAAGTAGGTTTTGATATTTCAGAGCAACCACAATGGCCCAAATGGAATGCGAACTCAGAATTCCAAAGAAAATAACACAAATGATATTGATTTTCATTTGATTTAAATCTAAAGTGCAACTTAGATAGTTTTTAGGTTGCACTTATGTTTTCACTTTCACTGCCCAAAATTAGTTTTCCAACGTCCACACATTTTATTACCAGTAATAAACGGCTGATATTACCGCTATTGTTGTTGTGTTGTTTAGCTTATGCTCCTTTGCGAGCAATGACATTGACGGCAATGAGTGATGCGTTTTTTCAAGTTAGTATATTTGTTGCCGCCACTTTATTTATCTATTACTACGCCATCGATCGGTTGCCTCACTTAGAGCTTGGCTATTTAAGTCAAAAATCCCCCTTGTTAGAAATTAGTTTTGCTTCATTACTCGGTGCTTTGCCTGGCTGCGGAGGCGCCATCATAGTAGTGACACAATTTACCAAAGGACAAGCGAGCTTTGGCTCTATCGTTGCTGTATTAACAGCGACCATGGGTGATGCTGCATTTTTACTATTAGCAACTAAGCCGCTCGAAGGCTTACTTATTATGATTATTGGCCTGAGCGTTGGTATTATCAGCGGCTCCTTAGTCAATGCATTTCATAAGCAAGATTATCTTCGCCCAGCAAAAAATGATTATGCTGATGAGTGCTTAAATCAGCCTAGTAAGGCAATTATAGTCAGTAAATCAATTTGGCAAATTATTATGATGCCCAGTCTTATTGTGGCAATAATGATTGCTTTCAATACTGACTTTTCAGCCTTTGACGCTCTACTTGCTGAATCAATAACCTTATTTGGCGCTATTATGGCGCTATTGGCTGTTACCACTTGGGCGCTGTCGTCTAAAGGTCAAAGCTATCAACAAGTAACTTCAGAAGAAGAAACTATAACGCCCCCTTCAAAGCTATATAAAGTTTTACAAGACACCCATTTTGTCACGGCATGGGTAGTTGCCTCGTTCGTGCTATTTGAGTTATTAGTTACATTAGCCGGTGTAGATTTAAAAGCCTGGTTTACTCACTATGCATACTTAGCGCCTTTAATTGCCGTTTTGATTGGTTTTTTACCTGGCTGTGGACCACAAATAGTGGTAACTACATTGTATATTCAAGGCATCATTCCCTTTAGTGCCTTAGCTGCGAATGCAATATCAAATGACGGCGATGCCCTTTTCCCTGCAATCGCAATGGCACCACGTGCCGCATTTGTGGCAACAATATATTCGGCAATTCCCGCTTTACTCGTTGGCTATGGCTTATATTTATTTGAGGTGTAAGTCACTGATATAAAAAAGCTCAGCGACTGCTGAGCTTTTCATTATACCAATCGTGTTAAGTTACTGACCATTTATAGCGACAGATAAATACAGTGATAAAAAGGCATAAATTTTGACATGTAGTTGTTCTACTTGAAAAATTATAACGCAGTTAGCGCTTTATTTAGCTCGCTAGAATGGTTAAATATTTAAGTCAATTGGTATTATTCATTATTTAATTAAACAGTAGCGGATTCTAGAGCAACTTCTTTTGGATTTGGGCCATGATCGTTCTCCCCTTCTTGCGAATTTTGTGCATAGAAAACAATTAAAACAATCCAGCCGATTACTGGTACTAACCAAAGTAACTGCCACCAACCTGAACGATTCGTATCATGAAGACGACGAGCACCAGCACTTAGACCTGGGATCAATAGCGCGAGGCTATAGATAGTGCCAATAAACATTGTACCTAATAAGCTATCAACTGCATTACATACAATTGAGAAAATCGTATTAAATAATACGAACATCCAGTAAGCTTTACGACGGCTACGACCTGAAAAATCCGCGTAGCTGCGCAACGCATTCATATAATGTTCCATTGTATTTCCTTAGTGTTATTTTTTATATTCCCTAATAGGGCCTTTATTACTTTTCAGTAACCCTTGTATATTAATTAAAAACAACTATTTGTAAAAGAAAAACCAGCATTAAGCTGGTTTTAAAATAGGTAATATTTTAAAAGTAATTAAAAAGTATTAACTCATTGCCATCATCATTTTGGCTGGGTTTTCTAAATACGATTTCCACAAGTTATTGAATCGCGCTATCGTAGCGCCATCAATCACTCGGTGATCGCCTGACCAACTAACTTGCATAATTGCAGCAGACACCACTTGCCCTTTGGCATCAAAACGCGGTAGATGTTGTAATTTACCCAATGCCACAATCGCCACTTCTGGCTTGTTGATAATTGGCGTCGCAACTGTTCCGCCAATCGCGCCAATATTAGAAATGCTAATTGTGCCGCCTTTGAGATCGTCAGGGCTAACACGTCCTTCACGGGCAGCATCCGTCAATCGCGTTACTTCATTGGCTACATCAACAATACTCTTTGTTTGACATTGTTTGATATTTGGCACTAACAAACCAATTTTAGAGTCAACTGCCATACCGATATTGTGATCATCAAAGTAGCTAAGCTCAGTGCATTCATCATTTATTTTCGAGTTTAATACCGGAAATTCTTTCATAGCCAGCGATAAGGCCTTGATGAAAAATGGCATCATTGTCAATTTAACGCCTTGTTGCTTATATTGCTCTTTTAAATCACTGCGCAAAGCAATCAAAGTTGTTAAATCAATCTCATCACAAAATGTAAAATGTGGGATAGTCGTTACCGAAGCAACCATTTGTTTAGCCATTGCTGCTTTGATGCCTTTAATTGGCTCAATGCGCATGCCGCCAGTGTCGCTAGCTGTGGTTTTCGTAACGTCAGGCTTCGTTTGCAGTGGTGATGTATCAATACTATTTGGCACTTCCCCTTTCACAAACTGTTCAATGTCCTCTTTGTAAATACGGCCATTCTTACCACTGCCTGGGACTGTGGTTAGATCAACATCAAGTTCACGTGCTTTGCGTCTTACTGCCGGTGATGCGACCGCCTTTTTATTAATTACAGGGGCTGTCACTGACTTTTCAACTACTGCTGGTTTTTGCTCTACCGCTTTGGTTTGTGCTTTCACTAATGCATCATTGATATCGACAACGTTTGCTTGAGTGCCTGCAATCGACATTTGAAAAAGTGGACTGTGTACTTGTGCAACATCCCCTTTAGCATAATAAAGTTTTACCACTGTGCCGGTATATTTAGCTGGAATTTGTACGAGTGCTTTATCTGTCATTACATCACAAACGGCTTGGTCTTCTTCTATCAAATCGCCTTCGCTGACTAACCACTCAACAATTTCACACTCAACAATTCCTTCACCAATATCGGGAAGGATAAAATCCTCAACGACTTCAGAGTGAGTATTTGTTTGCGTGTGTACTATCGCGCTGGTTGTTTCTGGTTGAGTATGATCGGCTGTAGTCTCACCAGCTACATCCATTGCAAACAGCGGGGCATGCACTAAAGCAATATCCCCTTTAGCATAATAGAGCTTACTGATCACACCATCATGAACCGCAGGAATTTGCACCAGTGCTTTGTCTGTCATTACATCACAAATCGGTTGATCTTCAGCTACGGTGTCGCCTTCGGCTACTAACCATTCAACAACTTCACATTCAACGATACCTTCACCGATATCCGGTAAAATAAAATCTTTTGCCATGATGACTCCTAAAATTCGACCGATTGCTTGATTGCTGCGAGCACTTTCAACGCATCAGGTACATATTCTTTTTCAAGCGCTAATGGATACGGAGTATCTAAGCCGCAAACACGTAAGATAGGTGATTCTAAATGCAAAAAACATTCTTGTTGGATTGTCGCCGCAATTTCTGCACCAAAACCATTAGTGATTGGTGCTTCATGGCTAACAATAAGTCGCCCTGTTTTTGTCACTGAGTTAACAATCGTTTCCATATCCCATGGTAAAATACTGCGTAGATCAATCACTTCACAACTAATACCCTGCTCACTTGCACGTTTTGCAGCATCTTCGATGATTTCCATCTGTGCGCCCCAAGCAAGTAGTGTTACATCCGTACCTTCACTAACTATTTCAGCTTTACCAAGTTCAATGCTGTAATCTTGTTCAGGAACTTCACCCGTTGATGCACGATATAAACGTTTAGGCTCAAAGAAAATAACTGGATTATCATCTTTAATTGCAGCACGTAATAAGCCCTTTGCTTGGTAAGGGTTGCGAGGGACAACAATCTTAAGTCCCGGGGTATGTGCAAAATAAGCTTCAGGTGATTGCGAATGATATAAACCACCGGCAATACCACCACCGTAAGGAGTACGGATAGTCAGGTTGCCAACATTAAACTCGTTACCGCTACGATAACGAAATTTAGCAGACTCATTTACTATTTGGTCAAAGGCTGGAAAGATATAATCGGCAAATTGAATTTCAGCAAGTGCTGGTGCGCCAAACGCTGCTAAGCCATTAGCAAAACCCATGATCCCTTGTTCGGTTAATGGTGTATTAAATACACGGTGCTGACCATATTTCTCTTGTAGTCCAGACGTTGCGCGAAATACGCCGCCAAAATAGCCAACATCTTCACCAAAAATACACGCTTGCGGATGTTCAGCCATAGTTATATCAAGGGCTGAATTAATCGCATGTAACATATTCATTTTAGCCATTACTTAATTCTCCCTGCAGTCACTGGGTAAGCATCGGGGTGTTGCTTGATATGCGTTTTCAATTGCTCGTATTGACGTTGCAAAGAAGGGATCGGTGTATCATATACATCCGACACCAACTCTTCTAAGGCCGGTTTTGCAATCACTTCAGCGCGTTTTAATGCGGCTAGGATATCTTCACGAATTTGCTCTTTGGCTTTATTGTCTTCTTCTTCATTAAGCCAGTTTTGCTTAATTAACCATTTGCGAAAACGTTCGATTGGACAAGATTGATAATTTGCTTCTTCGTCTTTTGAACGATAGCCACTAGGATCATCTGATGTAGAATGCGCGCCAAGGCGATATGCAATCGATTCAATTAAAATCGGCTCACCTGTTTTAGTGGCAAGTTCACGGGCTTTTTTAGTTGCGGCATAAACAGCAAGTGCATCAGCACCATCAACACGAATCGTTTTAATACCGTAACCTACGCCACGAGAAGCGATGCCGTCGCCCTTAAATTGCTCATCCGCAGGAGTTGAAATCGCATAACCGTTATTGCGAGCAAAAAATATAACCGGTGACTTATGCACTGCGGCCATATTTAAACCAGCATGGAAGTCTCCTTCTGAAGCAGCCCCTTCGCCAAAGTAACAGATAGTTATGTTATCTATCGTTGAGCTTAGTTCACCTGATTTTGCATCTATGTGTTTAATTTTCTGCCCGTACGCGTAACCTGTTGCTTGCGGTATTTGAGTGCCTAGCGGCGATGAGATAGTCATGTAATTAAGTGCACTTGAACCGTAGTGAATTGGCATTTGGCGACCTTTACCTAAATCCAACTCATTTGAAAACATTTGATTCATAAACTGATCAAGTGTGAAGCCACGATAATGAAGTGCAGCCTGCTCACGGTATTGCGCCATGATCATATCGTCTTGATCAAGTGCCGCAGCAGACGCTGTCACTGCCGCCTCTTCGCCTAAACATTGCATGTAAAAGCTTACCCGGCCTTGGCGTTGAGCAGCTTGCATACGCTCATCAAGTGCACGAATAAAACGCATTGTTTCATATAACCGCAGCGCAGTACTTTCATCAATATCGGGGGCTGTTGCACCGTCGTGGATATCGCCATCCTCGTTTAAAATACTCAAGGTCGGAATATTCAAGGCATGACCGTCAATAAATGAGAGATCATGACTAATATTCAGCGATACGTTATTTGGATTGCTCATAACCTACCTTCTTTTGTTGTCGTAAACAGTACAAGTCAGTTGTTATTATTGGCTGTGCTCTGCAGGATAAACTTTGCAGAAACTGTACTGTATTTAAATTAAAGCTGCTAACACTTTACGTTAACGTAAAGTGTTATTCAACTAATCATAGACGAAACAAAGTTAATTGGCGACAGTGGCATTGGAAAGTTAACTATACAAGAGCATAAAGTATATACAATCATATAGTTAACGATTTGAGCTGACCTGCAAAGCAACAAATTAAATAATATTATCAGTCAGTTGTAATGGTATTACCGTTAATAATGCACGTTGTCCAAGGGCAACATCGGCATTAGGAAATATAATTGCTTCGCCTTCAACATCTGCGTAATAACAGGTCTGACCATCCGTTGCGAGTAAATCACCTTTGCTAAACCCGGTAAAATTCTCGGCATCATCCGAAAAAGGAAACGAAAAATCGTGTTCAGTGCGATTGATTGATCGGTGCACAGCAAATAACTCAAAGTCACTTGCATCAAATTCTTTATATATCACTTCTTTTTGGCTAATTAATGCGATTAGGGTCGCTTTGGTTTTCGCAAAACGACTCATATCATTTTCACCAAACGGTTTTACTTGACCAAGTTCAACGGTAAATGAATCTGCACCATGAACAAAAGAAGAATAGTAACTAAAAGTGGTGGCTGGTGATTTCATCATTAGCACCGTATTTACTCCACAGCTTAATAAAAACTGTAGTTGCGATTTTTTCCACGGTTTACCGTGTAAAAAGGGATATACAGCAAATTTATCATTTTTTGAACCACGAATAGCAGTATGCAAATCGTAATGACAGCGCTCTCGCTGCTGCCCACCGCGTTGATAAAAGTCACTAACATATTGTTCAAGCTTGGCCGCTCGTGTGCGCTCATTATTCATCTTTACACCTTCGACAGTGTGATGACCATTAAATAAACGGTTTAGATTTTCTTCTACAAAACGCTTGTCAATATTAATTGATTGCGGGTTACCAAAAATAAACAGTACACGCTGTGCTAGTTGTAAATCGCCTAAGATAATACGCTTAATTAATTCATCGCAAATTTCAATAGGTGCTGTTTCATTACCATGGATCGCACTTGAAAGTACCACATCGATTGTAGTAGCGCATTTTGGTTGAAACTCTATAACGCCGGTGTCATGAATAGTTACAGTGGTACCATTACTTAAAGTAAAAGCACTCGGTGCTAAGTGCCATTCATTATTACGGCTGAGAGTTAAAAAATCGCCTTGCTGTTGTAATTCGTTTAAATACTCTGAGTTGGCTGTCATAATCCAAATGCCTTCATATTATTATGCAAATGAGAAACAAAAACGGCTGAATAAATCAGCCGTTATAAAATAGTCTAAGCGTTATTAACTAATCACTGAATCAACCAACTTCTTGGCTTCTTTTTCTAATAGCGCTAAATGTTCTTCACCTTTGAATGATTCAAGGTAAATTTTATAAATGTCTTCAGTCCCTGATGGACGCGCTGCAAACCAGCCGTTTTCAGTAACTACTTTTAAACCACCAATAGCGGCATTATTACCAGGCGCATGAGTTAGCTTTTGTAAAATAGGCTCGCCCGCAAGTGTGTCTGCCGTAACATCTTTCGCACTTAGCCCTTTAAGTCGCTCTTTTTGGGCAGAACTTGCAGGTGCATCTATACGTTTGTATATAGGCGCACCAAATTCGAGCTCAAGCTCTTTATAAAGTGCTGATGGGGTTTTTCCTGTTACAGCTAAAATTTCCGCGGCTAATAATCCCATGATGAAACCGTCTTTGTCGGTATTCCATACTGTACCGTCAAAACGAAGGAATGATGCCCCGGCACTTTCTTCACCGCCAAACGCGAGTGTTCCAGTACTTAGCCCTTCGACAAACCATTTAAAACCAACAGGTACTTCTCGTACTTGACGATTATTACGGGCAACTACTCGGTCAATCATCGCACTTGAAACAAGTGTCTTGCCAATTTCAACGTCTTTGGACCAATCACGATGATTTAATAAGTAATCAATGGCAACCGCTAAAAAGTGATTAGGATTCATTAAGCCGTCAGGAGTTACAATACCATGGCGATCATAGTCTGGATCATTGCCAATGCTTATATCAAAATCATCTTTAAGGGCGATTAGGTTTGCCATCGCATAAGGTGATGAGCAATCCATACGAATTTTGCCATCTTTATCAAGTGGCATAAATGCAAAGCGCGGATCGACACTTTCATTAACGATTGTTAAATCTAAAGCAAATTTTTCGGCGATAATAGGCCAAAAGTTGATCCCTGAACCACCGAGCGGATCAATACCCACTTTAATATTTGCCTTTGCAATCGCTTTTACATCAACAACATTAATCAAATCTTCAATATAAGGAGTCATTAAATCTTGGTATTTAATAAAACCTGAACGGGCAGCTTTTGCAAATGGGAATAGCTCAACTTCAACTAAATCTTCTAGTAGTAGTTGATTTGCTCTGTCTTCTATCCACTTAGTAACGTCAGTATCTGCCGGGCCACCATTAGGTGGGTTATATTTAAAACCGCCGTCTTCTGGAGGATTATGTGAAGGTGTAACAACAATACCGTCAGCTAATTCATGAGGATGTAATTTGTTATGACACACGACCGCGTGGCTAATCACCGGTGTAGGTGTAAAATCGTCGTTTTCTTGCGTGATCACTTGTACTTCATTAGCAACAAGCACTTCAATCGCTGAATTGTAAGCCGCCTCACTTAACGCGTGCGTATCCTTACCTAAGAACAGCGGTCCAAAAATATTATTTTGTTTTCGGTAATCACAAATTGCTTGAGTAATGGCGAGAATGTGAGATTCATTGAATTTCACATCATATGAACAACCGCGGTGCCCTGAAGTACCAAAAGCAACACAATGTTCAGGGTTTTGCTCTAGATCGGGTTCATTTAAATAATAAGCAGACACTAATTTTGGTACATTTACTAAATCTGATTGTGTTGCAGGTTTCCCTGCACCGGAATGAATCGCCATTACATTTCCTTTATAAGTAGTCTCGAATTTTTTCAGCTTGTTCAGCACTGTAGCCTAAGCCAAGTGCCACTTCGTGTAGCATCATTTTCTTACGGGTAGTATTTGAGTTGGTCATTACCCAGTATTCACTGTCGGTAATGTTTTTTGGATTCATACTGCTGCCACTGTTTACTAACGCTTCTTTGCTGGTTGCGAAGTAAACGCGATCACGCCCTTGCACATCCAATACCGCTGAAAAATCAGTTTTATGAGTTCTATGTAAAGCAGATAAAATAAACAAAAAGCGCCCTACTACGCCTTTTTGCATCGCCAACTCTTCTTTATTGAGTATATTAAAAACACTGGCATGCGCTTGTGTCAATGGTGTGACAGCGGCTGACTTTTTATTCTCGGTCGATGAGGTGTGTTCAGTTGTTTGAGTCGTCTTTGCAACCTCATGCGTGACGGGCTGTTCTGGTTTTTCTTTCGCGGCTAAATCATTTTCGCCGTGAATATTTAATAAACGACGTAAAATAGTTGAGGCGCTTTCGCCTATACTTTGAGTGTTACTTGCAATGTATTGATATAACTCGTCGTCTATGTCAATTTTTTTCATGTTATTCCTGTCGTTACGGGTCACATTTTTTTCATCCATGCTGATTATACCCAAACCTGATTTAATTCTCTATGTTTTGCAATTTGTTATTTCACTAGGCAAACTAGGCACACTTTTATGAGATTGTTTTTGGAAACTGTGATGCTGTTAAATTACAAACAAACTGGCCAAGGGCCGCATGTAATTTTGATCCATGGATTGTTTGGTTCACTGGAAAATTTAAATGTTATAGCCAATGCATTGGCAGAAAATTTTACAGTAACGAATCTTGATTTACGTAACCATGGCCGTTCACCACACAGTGATATTATGGATTACCCGGCAATGGCTGACGACGTACTCGCCTTAATGGACCATTTAAGTATTGATAAAGCCCATTTAGTCGGTCATTCTATGGGCGGGAAAGTTGCTATGCAAATAGCACATATTAATCCAAGCTCAGTAAATAAACTCGTAGTATTAGATATCGCTCCTGTTGCATATCAAAGTCGTCATGATGATATCATTGCGGCATTAAAGCTGGTAAAAAGCCATGCTATTAATGACCGCAAAGAAGCGGATAAATTAATGACGCAGCTAATACCTGAATTAGGTGTTCGCCAGTTTTTGCTAAAAAGCTATGCGAAAAACGAACTTGGTGAACTGCAGTGGCGCTTTAATTTGACTACCCTAAGTGAAAAATATCGCAATATTTTAGCAAATATTAAAGCAAATGATTCTTGTTTATGCGATACTTTATTTATCAAAGGGAACGATTCTGATTATATATTGCCTGAATATCGTGAAGCTATTATGGCTCAATTTAGTAACGCAAAAGCAAAAATTATTCATGGCGCAGGTCATTGGTTGCATGCCCAAAAACCAATGGCGGTTAATAAGTCTATCAATGATTTTTTAATGGCTTAATAAAGCAAAATTTAATCACGTATTTTTGACTTAGCGCACTAAATTATTACAATTTTATATGCTATAGTACGCGCCGTTTAATTTAAAGGTTATACGTTGATGGTCAGTCAGTTAATTAACGAATTTGATACCCTTGGGTTGTACTTTGGCTTAGCCGGTGTGTTCTTTTTTATCGGTATGGCTATCCAAGACGTACTAAAAAAAGGTAATGTGCCTAAATTTGGCCGTTATGTAGTATGGCTTGTGCTATTTTTAGGGTGTTCTGGTTTTATCGCTAAAGGACTTATTCAAGTTTTTTGGCAAGGTGCGGGTGTGGGTTAACCATGGCTAAGTCTGAAACAGATAGAACAACGCTCGATTTATTTGAATACGAAAAACGCCCCGGCAGACCAAAAACGAATCCCCTACCAAGGGAGGTTCAGTTAAAGGTAAATAAACGTAATCAAATAAAAAGAGATAAAGCACGTGGTTTAAAGCGTGTCGAATTTAAAGTTTCATCGCAGTTATATCAAGCGTTAAGCGATATGGCCGATGCACAAAATATTAGCCGCAGTGCGCTGATTGAAACTATTTTACAAGAAAGATTGGCTATTGATAGATAAAAGGTTTTAAATCCATGGCAAGTGTAGGTATTTTTTTCGGAAGTGACACAGGTAACACAGAACACGTAGCTAAAATGATCCAAAAAGAATTGGGTAAAAAGTTAGTGGCTGTGCATGATATTGCTAAAAGTTCAAAAGAACAGATCGCAGAATTTGATTTAATCTTATTTGGCATTCCTACTTGGTATTATGGTGAAGCACAATGTGATTGGGATGACTTTTTCCCTGAATTAGAAGAAGTTGATTTTGAAGGCAAGCTTGTGGCTATTTTTGGCTGTGGCGATCAAGAAGACTACGCTGAATACTTCCTTGATGCGATGGGTATGATCAATGACATCGTTACTGAGCGTGGCGCTATTGTTGTGGGTCATTGGCCAACACAAGGGTATGATTTTGAAGCCTCGAAAGGCATGGCTGATGACAACCATTTTGTTGGTTTAGGCATTGATGAAGACCGTCAACCAGAGCTTACTGAACAACGTGTAAAAGCATGGTCAGCACAAGTTTATGAAGAAATGTGTTTAAGTGAACTTGCTGATTAAATGCACTTTATTGCTAGTAATCGTATAAAATAGTGACGTTCGTTTTCCTATTACACATTTTATAAGTATTTCTAGCAATTGATCTTTGCACTTAATGACTAGGCACGTTATTCTTATCGTTGCTAATGTGTCGTGTACATCTTTGTAAGGTGTCTAGTATAACCAAATATAATTGAGACAGATTTAATGACTGATCATAACTTGGAATTAAAAAAAGCCGGCTTAAAAGTAACTTTGCCGCGTATTAAAATTTTAGAGATTTTACAATCTCCAGATAACCAACACATCAGCGCTGAAGATGTTTACAAAATTCTTTTGGACCTAGGTGAAGAAATTGGCCTTGCTACTGTGTACCGCGTACTTAACCAATTTGATGATGCGGGTATTGTTAGCCGTCACCATTTTGAAGGCGGTAAGTCTGTATTTGAACTCTCTGGTAGCACACACCATGATCACCTAGTATGTTTAAAATGTGGTAAAGTTGTTGAATTTGAAGATGAAATGATTGAACGTCGTCAACTTGAAATTTCAGAAGAAAATGGTATTAAATTAACCAACCACTCTCTTTATTTGTATGGCGAGTGTACTGACACTGCAGCATGTAAAGCATTTGCTGATAGCCAATAATTTATTAGCTGAATAAAAAAAACCTGCAAATTGCAGGTTTTTTTATATCTGTTACTTTTATCCCCTCGCCTTTGAGCGAAGGGAAAAAAACTACTGCTGTGTTTTAGTCCAAGAATCACGTAAACCAACTGTTTGGTTAAATACAATGTTCTCTGACTTAGTATCACGGCTGAAGTACCCTGTACGTTCAAATTGAAAACCTTGTGCAGGCTCTGCATTAGCAAGTGATGGCTCAAGTTTTGCGTTTGCTAAAACCACTAATGAATCAGGATTTAAAGTTGTTGCAAAGTCTTCAGCTGCTGCAGGATTTGGTACGCTGAATAACCGATCATATAAACGAACTTCTGCGGTGATTGACTCACTGGCTGACACCCAGTGGATAACGCCCTTCACTTTACGTCCATCAGTTGGATTTTTGCCCAGCGTTTGTGGATCATAGCTACAGAAAATCGTGGTTATTTCGCCATTTTCGTCTTTTTCAACACGCTCTGCTTTAATAACATAAGCACCACGTAATCGAACTTCTTTATCAAGTACTAAGCGCTTGAATTTGTTATTTGCTTCTTCTTTGAAGTCTTCACGTTCAATATAAATTTCACGGGTGAACGGAACATCGCGACGACCCATACTTTCATCATTTGGATGATTTGCAATTGATAAGGTTTCAACGGTATCAACAGCATAGTTTTCAATGATGATTTTAACCGGATCGAGAACGGCCATGGCACGTGGAGCATGTTCGTTTAAGTCTTCACGGATACAGGCTTCAAGCATGCCCATTTCAACCATGTTTTCTTGTTTGGTTACGCCAATACGTAAGCAAAATTCACGAATTGATGCTGGTGTATAACCACGACGGCGAAGACCTGCAATGGTAGGCATACGCGGATCATCCCACCCTTCAACATACTCATTGACCACTAAATCATTTAGCTTACGCTTTGACATTATAGTGTATTCAAGGTTTAACCTTGAAAACTCAATTTGTTGTGGATGACATTCAAGACTGATGTTATCTAACACCCAATCATATAAACGGCGGTTATCTTGAAATTCAAGTGTACACAATGAATGGGTAATGCCCTCTAGCGCATCTGAGATACAGTGCGTAAAGTCATACATTGGGTAAATACACCATTTATCACCGGTTTGATGATGATGAGCAAAACGCACACGATAAATAATAGGATCACGCAGCACCATAAATGAGCTGGCCATATCGATTTTTGCGCGTAATACACACTCGCCTTCTTTAAATTCACCAGCACGCATTTTTTCAAATAGTGCTAAGTTTTCTGAAGGACTAGTATCACGGGTTGGACTATTTTTACCAGGCTCTTTTAACGTGCCGCGATATTCACGCGCTTGATCAGCTGTTAAAAAGCACACATAGGCTAAGCCTTTATTAATAAGCTCTACAGCATAGTCATACAAAGTATCAAAATAATTTGACGAATACTTTATTTCACCATCCCAGTTAAAACCTAACCACTGAACATCTTCTTTGATTGAATTAACGTAGTTAATATCTTCTTTTTCAGGGTTAGTATCATCAAAACGTAAATTACATTGACCACTGTAGTCTTGCGCAATACCAAAATTTAAACAAATTGATTTAGCATGACCAATATGTAAAAAACCATTTGGCTCTGGTGGAAAACGAGTATGTGTAGACGCATGTTTACCTGATGCTAAATCTTCATCAATACGGGTTCTTATAAAGTTACTTGGGCGATTCTCAATTTCCGCCATAGGAATACAATCCTCACAATAGTGCATGGTGACAAAACTACTGCATTATACCCAAACCACCCCAAGATGCGAGTTTCAGTTGGAATTAAAAGCGATTTAGGCAAGGCATTGATTGCAAATAATAGTGGTTCTATTGGTAAAATCAATAACGCAGTATAAATCGCTTTTAAACCAACCCGTTGGGCGTTTCGCAGGCACTTACTCTCATCGTTGTTACTTCTTAAAAGGGACTACCATTGTTACAAAGTAACGCCTTGATATTAAGCCCCTGTGAAACGCTGAATTCTGCATATTGAGGTGGTTTGGGTATATTATAAAAACAAACCTTAACATACAGTAATAGATGCGGGTTTATTACATATTGTGTGCTTAGCGGAAAATACTAGCTAAAGAACCACGCCTGGGTTGTTATTTAATCTCTTAATGACGATAAATTGTTCTAGCGCAATAAAACAGTCATTCAACCAAGCTACAGTGACGTCATTAAAGTAATTCTTTTAAGGAGAAAATAATGGCTTCACTTTCACAGCATCGCGTTTATATCCCAACTACTGCACGCGCAAACCAATATATCTTAGCGGAGTTCGTACCCAGTGCCGATTTATACGCACGTTTTAGTAATATACAGCAATGTTATGAACGTTTAGCACGACAGCTATTCTCTTCATGTGATGAATACGAGCTACACAATGTACATTTGATAGCAAACGATAAGCTCCCCGTTGTTAGGTTTCATGAAGAGTCGTATTGTTTACAAACAGAAAAACAAATTTTATTCTTTTATAACCCGCGTTACCATGAAGCGCATAAATGCATTTACGACAGCAGCAAACCCAGTAAAAAAATTCGCTTACTCTTCCTTGCTACTGGTGAAGACTTGCGTGCGAATGCTGCCATATTCCATACTCGGGTTAAAAAAGTACTCGAATACCTACAAAGCACATTATTGATCGATGAAGCAGCAATAAAAGTGCGTGATCATCAACATTTAACCTATGACTTGTTCGCCAAAGCGAAAGGATGTAAAGAAAGCTACGGTTATAAACTCAGAGGACTCTACCCTCGCTACCAAAGCCGCCATTGTACACTCCCTGCAGAACATAATGAGATGACCTATACGACATTTGCGATCCCAATAACACGTACTATTAAAACTCAGTTTCATCATTTACTTAATAAGCCAACATTCACAGAGTTTTACCAGCACTTTTATGACGCATTTATTAAGCAATGCGCCGCCAAAAATTTACATTTAGCGGCGATGATAGCAAATGGTACGATGCCAATAATTAGAAACAGTAAGACTGATAACAACGATGGCAATCATGAATTGCAAAAGCTAAGTTTTTCAACCGACGATCAAAAAACGCAATATAGTCATTATTGGCATGATGAAAAACTAGTAGATTCACTGCATTTTGTTATTGTTGCCAGTGAAAAAGACGAACAAGGAATTGGCCACGGTCGGTTTATGAATCAAGTTGAAAGTGTGATCCGTACACTCATCGAACCATTATTTATTAATATAGAGCGCCAAGATATCACTGTGCGATTTTTTCAACATATCAATCATTATCTATAATAGCGAGCTTGTCGATAATGAACCCCTTAAGCTAAGTTCAGGTTAACTACAGACCTTATCCCTGCCAGTATTTTTAGCATGGTAAAGGTTTGTGTCAGCAACTTTTAATAACGTATTAAGGGCGAGTCCTGGCTGCATTTGTGCTACACCAGCACTGCTTGTTAAAGTGATTTTTTTATCGGTCAAGCTTAACGATTTTAAACAAATGCATAAGTTACCGATAAAATCATGCCCTTGTGCAAGTGTTAAGTTTGGCATTACCACAATAAACTCTTCACCACCAAAGCGAGCAAATTGATACTCAGTATCAGCTAACTGCTCTGTAAGTAACGCGCTAAAAGCAATTAGGGCTTGATCACCGATATCATGACCATATTGATCATTTACTTGTTTAAAATGATCAATATCTAAAATTGAAACTGAAAAGTTTTGTTGCTTCCCGATAAGTTGCGCTGCAATAAAATCGAGAATATAGCGACGGTTATGAGCTCCAGTGAGTGGATCTGTATTTGCTCTGCGTTGGCTTCGTAAATATGCTTTGCGTTGATTTAATGCGAAAATTGTAATGCTTAATATCGCTAATATACCAATAACAGAATAGGCTGCTTGTAACTGTCCTTCTTTAGCTAACTTATCTAAAGTAATTTGTTGGTATTTTAATTTCTCTTCAGCCAACTGCAATTTGATATCTTGTTGAGTAGATTCAAATCGTGAGCGTGCTTCTTGCTCGAGTTTCTGCTGCGTTGTTTCTTTTGCTTGCTCTGTAAGCTTAATCAATAACTTCAGTGCATTAGTAGCCTCTGCAAAACGACCTAATTGTTCTAGGCTTTGCGCCTTTAAGCTGAGTGTATTCCGGCTGTAACGGTTATTAAGCGGCCTATCGTAATCAGTCAACAATAACTCTGATGCTTGAATATATTCAAGTGCTTGCTCTGGTTGCTGTAATGCTAAGAAAGTTTTAGCAAATCCATTATTTAACGCAATTATATGCGCTGGATTTACAATCACTTTATTGACATAACTTTTAGCCAAGTATAGTAGTTGCAACGCTTGCGAATATTTTTTTTGCTTCAGAGCGACATTTGCTTTACCAGCTGGCGCTAAAAAAAGATAGCGCGGTGCTTTTACCATTGCTGATAACATTATCATTTCTTCATAACAAACCGCCGCTGAATCAAGTTTTTCGGCGCGCTCATATGTCATGCATAAGATATAGATAACAGGCAAACCATTGACAACATTGCCGTTTTTACTGGCGAGATCGCGTGCTAAAACTGCATATTGCTCACCTTTCTCAAATAGTGACATGGTCGAATAATATGCAGCTAAACTATCATAAACATAAAGCATGGTAGTTGATGACATATTCGCAGTTTTGGCTTCAATGTAGGCATTTTCGATAATTTCTATTGCTTTAGGGTATTCCTCTTGCCAGAGCAACAGAGCCCCTTCAATTGACTCAGCTTGTACCAACATCTCTAAATCGTTTGCTTGAATAAAGGCATTTTGTGCTAAGCGGATTTGTTTAATACTTTCAGGTAACAGCCCTTCTTCTAAAGAAAAAACACTCCGATACATTAACCAATAACCTTGGATCCAATCATCGTCTTTAGGCAGTTGTTGTTGGGCAAGTTCAAAGTAACTTTGTGAGCGTGCGATATCACCTTTAAATAAATACAGCCGCGCTAACAAAGTATTATTATAAGCGTGTTCAGTGGTAGAAATACGCTGAGCTGCTTGTGTAATAACTAATTCTTCGATCAACTGATTTGGTTCAGCTAATGCGCGTTGTTCGGTTACTAAAAATGCGGTACGAAATGAAGTAGATGAAAATAAATTGAAAGAGCAACAAAAGCATACAAGGTAGACTGTAAAATAAATTATTCGCATTACTGCTAGATCTTCCAATGATAAAAAGCAATCGCACATTATAACGGCAGTTTTGATTATTACCAGTAGAGTTTATTGAAACAAGCTATTGATTTTTATTATTAAATAAACAGCTAGAGATTCGGAAATTTATCATTATCTAAACATAATACTTTATAAATAATGGCAAAAAAAAGGCTCACTAAGTGAGCCTTTTTTCAAAACATAGCAGGTTATTACCAGCCAGTTTTTTCTTTAAGTGCTTTACCGATATCAGCAAGTGAACGTACAGTTTTTACGCCCGCAGCTTCTAATGCAGCAAATTTCTCATCAGCAGTACCTTTACCGCCAGCGATGATTGCGCCAGCATGACCCATACGCTTACCTTCTGGTGCAGTAACACCAGCAATGTAAGAAACAACAGGCTTAGTAACGTTAGCTTTGATGTACTCTGCAGCTTCTTCTTCTGCAGTACCACCGATTTCACCGATCATTACGATCGCTTCAGTTTGTGGATCTTTTTCGAACATTTCTAAAACGTCGATAAAGTTAGTACCAGGAATTGGGTCGCCACCAATACCAACACAGGTAGACTGACCGAAACCTGCATCTGTAGTTTGTTTAACAGCTTCGTACGTTAAAGTACCAGAGCGAGAAACAATACCTACTTTACCAGGTTTGTGGATGTGACCAGGCATGATACCAATCTTAGTCTCACCAGGAGTGATAACACCTGGACAGTTAGGACCGATCATACGAGTACCTGTTTGATCTAGTTTAACTTTAACGTCAACCATATCAAGTGTAGGGATACCTTCAGTGATACAAACGATTAGCTCGATGCCCGCATCGATTGCTTCTAAGATAGCATCTTTACAAAAAGGTGCTGGTACATAGATAACTGATGCAGTTGCACCTGTTGCTTCTACAGCATCACGTACAGTGTTAAATACTGGAAGACCAAGGTGCGTTTGACCGCCTTTACCTGGGCTTACACCGCCAACCATTTGTGTACCGTACTCAAGCGCTTGCTCTGAGTGGAAAGTACCTTGGCCACCGGTGAAACCTTGACAGATAACTTTTGTATCTTTATTGATTAATACAGACATTATTTGCCCTCCGCAGCAGCAACAACTTTTTCAGCCGCGTCTGTTAGTGATTCAGCAGCAATGATATCTAGACCAGAATTCTTAAGAACTTCACGACCTAGCTCAGCGTTAGTACCTTCTAAACGTACAACTACAGGTACGTTTACGCCAACTTCTTTAACTGCGCCAATGATGCCTTCAGCGATCATGTCACAACGAACGATACCACCAAAGATGTTAACTAAAACAGCTTTAACGTTGTCATCTGAAAGAATGATTTTGAATGCTTCAGATACACGTTCTTTAGTCGCGCCGCCGCCAACATCCAGGAAGTTTGCAGGCTTACCACCGTGTAGGTTTACGATGTCCATAGTACCCATTGCTAGGCCTGCACCGTTAACCATACAACCAACGTTACCGTCTAATGCAACGTAGTTAAGTTCAAAACTTGCTGCATGTGCTTCACGTGCATCTTCTTGTGATGGATCGTGGAAATCACGCATTTTAGGTTGACGGTAAAGTGCATTACCATCGATACCGATTTTGCCGTCAAGACAGTGAAGGTTACCTTCATCAGTGATAACAAGCGGGTTGATTTCAAGTAGTGCGAAATCGAAATCAGTAAACATTTTACCAAGACCCATGAAGATCTGTACGAACTGTTTCATTTGTACTGGGTTAAGACCCAATTTAAAACCTAGTTCACGTGCTTGGTAAGCTTGAGGACCTACTAATGGGTCGATCTCTGCTTTGTGGATAAGCTCTGGTGTTTCTTCAGCAACAGTTTCAATTTCAACACCGCCTTCAGTAGACGCCATGAAAACAACTTTGCGAGATGCACGGTCAACAACTGCACCTAAGTACAATTCGTTGGCGATATCAGTACAGCTTTCTACTAAAATTTTAGCAACTGGCTGACCATTCTCGTCTGTTTGGTAAGTAACTAGGTTTTTACCTAACCAGTTAGCTGCAAACGCTTTAACTTCGTCGATAGTTTTAACTAGCTTTACACCGCCAGCTTTACCACGTCCACCTGCGTGAACCTGAGTTTTAACAACCCACATATCACCGCCGATTTTCTCAGCAGCTGCTGCAGCTTCTTCAGGTGTATCGCAAGCGAAACCTTGAGAAACTGGTAAACCATATTCGGCAAAAAGTTGTTTTGCCTGATACTCATGCAAATTCATGATGCTTTATCCAATTTTTTATACTAAAAGAGCTGACTATTTTTATAAATAGACAGCTATCCCAAATTGCGCACCTAGTATAGATCCCAAGGCTTAACATGAAAACCCCAGTACGACCAAAGGCGCAAAAAAAAAGCTGTGAATATGACTCACAGCTTATATTTTATACTACTGAATTAAACATCCAGTAATAAACGAGTTGGATCTTCAAGTAACTCTTTAATTGTTACTAAGAAGCCAACAGATTCTTTACCATCTATTTGGCGATGATCATAAGATAATGCCAAATACATCATAGGAAGAATTTCAACTTTACCATTCACAGCCATTGGACGGTCTTGGATTTTATGCATACCCAAAATTGAAGACTGCGGTAAGTTGATAATAGGTGTTGATAGTAACGAACCGAACACACCACCGTTAGTGATAGTGAAGTTACCACCAGTCATGTCGTCAAGTGTTAACTTACCATCACGACCTTTAAGTGCTAATTCACGAATACCTTTTTCGATTTCAGCAACAGATAGCTTATCGCAATCTTTTAGTACTGGAGTCACTAGGCCACGTGGCGTAGAAACCGCAATGCTGATATCAAAATAGTTGTGGTATACGATATCATCGCCATCAATTGATGCATTTACGTCAGGGAAACGTTTTAGTGCTTCAGTCACTGCTTTTACGTAAAAAGACATGAAACCTAAACGGATACCGTGACGTTTCTCGAACACTTCTTGATACTGCTTACGAAGATCCATGATTGGTTTCATGTTAACTTCGTTAAATGTCGTTAACATTGCAGTAGAGTTTTTCGCTTCAAGAAGACGATTAGCAATGGTTTTACGTAAACGTGTCATAGGCACGCGTTTTTGTGTACGGTCACCCATTGGTGCCGCTGGCGCTGCTTCAGCTTTCGCCGCAGGAGCTGGTGACTTCAAGAATTGATCAACATCTTCTTTTGTCACACGACCATTTTTACCAGAGCCTTTAATTTTAGAAGCATCTAGGCCTTTTTCTGCGATTAAACGACGCACTGAAGGTGTTAACACGTCTGAGCTATCGCTAGAATCAGCAGCTGGAGCTTGTTCTTTTGCTGCAGGGGCTGCAGCTGGTGCGCCACCGGCTTTAACTTTACCGATAACTTGGTCACCCAGTACTGTATCGCCTTCTGCGTGAATAATTTCACCCATTACGCCATCTTCTTGAGCAACAACTTCAAGAACAACTTTATCAGTTTCGATATCAACTAGGTTTTGATCGCGTGTTACTGCGTCACCTGGTTGCACATGCCAAGTAGCTACTGTCGCGTCTGCGACTGATTCTGGAAGTACAGGTACTTTAATGTCCACTTCTTTACCTTCTGATGCTGGTGCTGATTGCGCCGCTGGCGCGTTTTCTTGTTTGTCTGAAGCTGGTGCAGCTTCGCTCTTTGCGTCTTCAGTTGGCGCAGCTGCATCAGCCTCACCAATGATACCGATCACTTGGTCGCCAAGTACGGTTGCACCTTCTTCTTGTGAAATTTCAGTGATCACACCATCATGTGGTGCAACAACTTCTAAAACAACTTTGTCTGTTTCGATATCTACTAAGTTCTGATCACGGCTTACTTTGTCGCCAACACTTACATGCCATGTAGCAACGGAAGCATCAGCAACCGACTCAGGAAGAACAGGAACTTTAATTTCTGTGCTCATTGCTTATCCTTTATTTTCAATAGTAAGCGCGTCTGCGACAAGCGCTTGTTGTTCTTTAGTATGCACTGACATATAACCACACGCTGGAGAAGCAGAGGCTTTACGACCTGCATATTTAAGCTTCGCACCTTGTGGGATTGCATCTACAAAGTGGTGTTGTGAACAATACCAAGCACCTTGGTTTTGCGGCTCTTCTTGACACCAAACAAAGTCTTTCACATGTTGATAACGCGCCATAATGGCTTCCATTTCATCATGTGGGAATGGGTATAACTGTTCAACACGCACAATAGCAACATTCTCTTGCTCAAGCTTACGACGCTCTTGTAATAGCTCGTAGTAAACTTTACCACTACAAAATACTACGCGTTCTACTTTCTTAGCATCAATATCATCGATTTCATCGATCATATTATGGAATACACCTTCTGCAAGCTCTTCAAGCGACGACGTTGCAAGTGGATGACGTAACAATGATTTAGGTGTCATAACAATCAGTGGGCGACGCAGTGGTCTTACTGATTGACGACGTAACATTGCATATACTTGTGCCGGTGTTGAAGGCACACATACTTGCATGTTGTGATCAGCACATAGCTGTAAGAAACGCTCTAAACGTGCCGAACTGTGTTCAGGACCTTGCCCTTCATAACCATGTGGCAATAAAATGGTCAGTCCACATAAGCGGCCCCATTTTTGCTCACCTGAACTTAAGAATTGGTCAAATACAACTTGTGCGCCGTTAGCAAAATCACCAAACTGTGCTTCCCACAGTACTAGTGATGTTGGCTCTGCTGTCGCATAACCATATTCAAACGCCACAACCGCTTCTTCTGAAAGCACTGAGTCAAATACTTGGAAAGTACCTTGATCTTCACTTAAGTGCTGTAAAGGCGTGTAAGTGGCCCCATCAGTTTGACTATGTACAACTGCATGGCGGTGGAAGAAAGTACCACGACCTGAATCTTGGCCTGTTAAACGAATATCAGTACCTTCAGTTGCGATCGTTGCATAAGCAAGTGTTTCTGCCATACCCCAATCAAGTGGTTTCTCACCGTTAGCCATTAATTTGCGATCATCGTAAATCTTTTTAACGCGAGACTGAGCTTTATATTGCTCAGGGTAACTTGCTATTTTGTTACCTAGTTCTTTTAATTTTTCAACTGGAACGCTGGCATCGTAATCAACACTCCATTCATGGCCAACATACTTAGCCCAATCAGATGAGTGTGATGTTTCTGGTTGAATTTCTTCAACAACACAATTGCCTTCGTCTAAACCATTACGGTAGTCATCAGCCAGTGCTTTAATTTCATCTTCAGTAAACGAGCCTTCAGCCATTAACTGATCTGCGTAGATCAAACGTGGCACTGGGTGTTTTTTGATTTTTTGGTACATGATCGGTTGAGTCGCATTCGGCTCATCCGCTTCATTATGGCCGTGACGACGATAACAAACTAAATCAATAACCACATCACGTTTAAATTGATTTCTGAAATCAAGTGCGATTTGCGTAACAAATGCAACCGCTTCAGGGTCATCTGAATTAACGTGGAAAATAGGCGATTGCACCATTTTTGCGATGTCTGTACAGTAATCTGTTGAACGTACATCGTATTGTTTGCTTGTAGTAAAACCAACTTGGTTGTTCACTACAATGCGAATACTACCACCACAACTAAACGCATTTGTTTGCGATAAGTTAAAGGTTTCTTGAACAACACCTTGGCCTGCCACTGCCGAGTCACCATGAATGGTGATAGGTAGTGCTTTAATACCTGAACTGTCACCCAAACGGTCTAAACGTGCACGAACCGAGCCCATAACTACTGGGTTTACGATTTCAAGATGCGATGGGTTAAAGGCAAGAGCCATATGAACTTTGCCACCTTTAGTAGCAAAATCCGAAGAGTAACCCATGTGGTATTTAACATCACCTGAGCTTAATGTTTCTTTATGCTTGCCAGCAAACTCATCAAATAGTTCTGATGGGTTTTTACCAAGTACATTGACAAGAACATTTAAGCGACCACGGTGAGCCATACCAATAACCGCTTCTTGTTGGCCACTTTCGCCAGCACGGTGAATAAGCTCTTTAAGCATTGGTACTAATGCATCACCACCTTCAAGTGAGAAACGTTTAGCACCGGGGAACTTAGCCCCTAAATATTTTTCAAGACCATCTGCTGCGGTTAATCCTTTAAGGATACGCAACTTTTCATCTTTACTGAATGTTGGACGTGATTGCACTGACTCTAAACGTTGCTGTAACCAACGCTTTTCTTCAGTTGATGTGATGTGCATATACTCAGCGCCAACAGAACCACAGTATGTGGTCATTAGAGCTTGATATAACTCACCTAAAGGCATGGTATCGCGGCCTACGGCAAACGATCCCACGTTAAATTCACGGTCAAAATCAGCTTTAGATAATTCATGATATTCAAGCTCTAAGTCTCGAACACGTTCACGTTGCCAAATGCCCAATGGATCTAGGTTGGCATTTTGATGACCACGGAAACGGAAAGCATTTATAAGCTGGAGAACTTTGACTTGTTTAGGGTCACTGCTTCCACCTTCTGCTACCACTACTTCTCTATGCTTGTTTTTCGCAAGCGCCGCAAACTGTGCACGAACTTCTGAATGCTTAACTTCAACATCCACACCATCAACTTTTGGTAATTGTTCGAACACTTCTCGCCATTCTTCTGGCACAGAAGTCGCATTGTCTAAATACGCTTCATAAAGCTCTTCTATATAAGCAACGTTGCCGCCGTTTAAATGTGAAGATTCTAGCCATGCCTTCATCACACCTTCGTGCATTTATAAGCCCTTTTCTTTAGCGCAGAAATTAATTGTAATAACAAGATGGCCAATTCACATTAGCCATCTTACATTTATCAAGATTATTAAACCGAACGGCTTATTAACATTGATTTGATTTGTCCGATTGCCTTAGTTGGATTAAGACCCTTAGGACAAACGCTAACACAGTTCATGATACTGTGACAACGGAACACGCTGAATGCATCGTCTAAATCAGCTAAACGCTCTTCAGTTGCCGTATCGCGGCTATCAGCCAAGAAACGGTAAGCATGAAGAAGACCAGCTGGACCTATGAACTTGTCTGGATTCCACCAAAACGAAGGACACGATGTTGAACAACATGCACATAGTATACACTCATACAAGCCATCTAACTTATCACGTTCTTCGATTGATTGAAGACGTTCACCCGCCGCTGGCGTGTCATTAATTAAGTATGGTTTAACTTTTTCGTATTGAGTGTAGAACTGACTCATGTCAATAACAAGGTCACGTACCACAGGTAAACCTGGTAATGGACGTATTACAATTTTACCTTTGCCATTTTTTTGTAGCGTAGATAAAGGAGTAATACATGCTAAACCATTTTTACCATTCATGTTAACACCGTCAGAACCACATACACCTTCACGGCATGAGCGACGGAATGATAACGTTGGATCTTGCTCTTTTAATAATAAAAGTGCATCCAAAACCATCATGTCGTGGCCTTCTTCCGTTTGCAAAGTATATTCTTGCATACGTGGGGCGTTATCAACATCTGGATTATAACGATAAACAGAAAATTGTACTTGTGCCATCGTCTCGCTCCTAGTAGGTACGTGCTTTAGGTGGAAATGCTTCGCGCAGTTTAGGCGCATAGTTAACATCACGTTTGCTCATTTCATCCGTTACCGGATTGAAAACAGAGTGACATAGCCAGTTTTCGTCATCACGATCTGGGAAGTCAAAGCGAGAGTGTGCACCACGGCTTTCTGTACGGAAGTTTGCAGCGACTGCAGTTGAGTACGCTGTTTCCATCATGTTATCTAGCTCTAGACATTCGATACGTGCAGTGTTGAAGTCTAATGATTTATCATCAAGACGCGCATGCTGCAGACGTTCACGAATTTCTTTAAGTTCTTTAAGACCTGCTGCCATTGACTCACCTTCACGGAATACCGAGAAGTTAAGTTGCATACATTGCTGTAGATCTTTCTTGATTTGGACTGGATCTTCGCCTTGACCAATTGTTGAGTTTTCCCAACGATTAAAGCGAGCAAGTGACGCTTCTAAATCTGACTCAGAGGCATCTTTAGATACTTCAACATCATTTAGGTATGTACCTAAGAAGTTACCAGCTGCACGACCAAATACCACTAAATCAAGCAATGAGTTACCACCTAAGCGGTTTGCACCGTGTACAGATACACAGGCAATCTCACCAACTGCAAATAAGCCTTCAACTACTTTCTCATTGCCTTGGGCATCGATTTGTAGTACTTGCCCATTTACATTGGTTGGTACGCCACCCATCATATAATGGCAAGTAGGAATTACTGGAATTGGCTCTTTAGCAGGGTCAACGTGAGCAAATGTTTTAGCAAGATCACATACACCAGGAAGACGTAGATTAAGCGTTTCTTCACCTAAGTGATCAAGCTTAAGCTTAATGTGTGGACCCCAAGGACCATCACAACCACGACCTTCACGGATTTCTGTCATCATTGAACGAGCAACAACATCGCGTGACGCTAAATCTTTTGCATTCGGTGCATAACGTTCCATGAAACGCTCGCCATCTTTATTTAAAAGATAACCACCTTCACCACGACAACCTTCTGTTACTAGCGTACCCGCACCAGCAATACCGGTTGGGTGAAATTGCCACATTTCCATGTCTTGCATAGAAATGCCGGCACGAGTTGCCATACCAACACCGTCACCAGTATTGATGTGTGCATTAGTCGTTGATGCGAAGATACGACCTGCGCCACCCGTTGCTAGTACAACAGCTTTAGATTTAAAGTAAACAACCTCGCCGGTTTCGATATCGATTGCAGTACAACCAACAACATTACCATCATCGTTTTTAACTAAATCTAATGCATACCATTCAGAAAATACATTGGTTTTGTTTTTAACGTTTTGCTGGTAAAGAAGGTGTAATAACGCATGACCAGTACGGTCAGCTGCAGCCGCAGTCCGTGCAGCTTGCTCACCACCAAAATTCTTCGATTGACCACCGAAAGGACGTTGGTAAACACGGCCATTTTCAAAACGAGAAAATGGTAGACCCATGTTTTCTAATTCAGTAATTGCTTCTGGGCCTGTTTTACACATATATTCGATAGCGTCTTGGTCACCGATGAAATCGGAACCTTTAACAGTATCGTACATGTGCCATTCCCAGTTATCTTCATGTGAGTTACCCAAAGCAACCGTAATACCACCTTGTGCAGACACAGTGTGAGAACGGGTTGGGAATACTTTAGAGATAAGCGCACAGGTTTTACCTGATTCAGTGATTGCAAGTGCTGCGCGCATACCCGCACCACCTGCGCCAATCACAACGGCATCAAATTCACGAACAGAATATTTCACTTAAACACCCCATAAAACGATTAGACCAATAGCTACGTATGCAACGGCCATAAGGTTTAATACAAACCCTAAAACAGCGCGTAATGTTGCATTTTTCACGTAATCAGTCAGTACTTGCCAAAGGCCAATACGGGTATGAACCATAATGCAAACGAGGGTAATTAACGTAAACCCTTTCATTGCGAGGTTTGAAAACAGGCCTTGCCATGCTTCAAAAGTAACTTCTGGTGTACATAAGAAGTAGCCGATAATAAAAATCGCATACGCGGTAATTACTAGTGCCGTGGTACGTAATGAGACATAATCTTGTACACCATCACGCTTTAGAGTTGCTTGATTTAAAACCATATCCACACCCCTGCTAGAACAGAAGCCACAACGCCAAGTGCCATAGCAATTTTAGCGCTGAGGTTACCTGATTCAAGTTCTTCCCAATGTCCCATATCCATAATGATATGACGAATACCGCCGATAAGGTGGTATGCCAATACGGAAATGGTGCCCCAAGCTATAAATTTGGCAATGAATCCGCTAAACAGACCCTTGACGAATTCAAAACCTTCAGCAGAAGAAAGAGACTCAGACCAAGCCCAAATGACAAACGTTAAAGCAAAAAATAACGCAACACCGGTGACGCGGTGAAAAATTGATGCTTTAGCCGTTGCCGGCATTGATATAGTTGTTAGATCTAGATTTACAGGTCTTTGCTTTTTCACAGTTACTTGCCCATCTTGCCCACTAGGAGCTCATCTACTTGTTTTTCTTAACCCACCAGAAAACGATTTTTCTGATGGAACTATCTAAGTAAAGCTTTTTGTTACGACTAAAATTCACATTTTTGCAAAGATTAGCTGTAAAAATAACGTTTACCTACAGACAATACGGTATAAAACCTTCGATAGTATATATAGCCAAAGGTCTTTTTACAATTCTTGTTTAGTTAGAGCTATTTGCGAATTAGCCAATGGTATAATATTTAATCCCGTCAGAATATTTATTATACATTTGTGCATAATGTTTATAAAAATTGACTTTAACCCCCTCTTTCACGTTAAAATGAAAAGGATGTGCTTAAACAGATTCAGAACATAACAATCAGAGTTGTTATCTTAATAGGAGATAAATAGATGGCGGATAAGAAAGCCACAGTCCATATTGATGGTCTAGATCCAATCGAACTTCCAATTTACCAAGGTACTGCTGGTCAGGATGTAATCGATGTACGTACGTTAGGTGCTCACGGTCATTTCACATATGATCCAGGTTTCATGTCGACTGGTTCTTGCGAATCTTCAATTACATATATCGACGGTGGCAAAGGGATATTACTTCACCGTGGTTACCCAATTGAACAACTAGCCGAAGACTCAGATTATGTTGAGTTGTGTTATTTACTGTTAAACGGTGAATTACCAACTAAAGAGCAATATACTGATTTTGCATCACAAATCACACATAGCACGATGCTTGATGAGAAAATTGCAAACTTCTTCCAAGGCTTCCGTTTTGATGCCCATCCAATGGCTATGCTATGTGGTGTAGTTGGTGCATTATCATCTTTTTATCATGAAGATCTTGATATTACTGATGCAACACAACGTAAAACAAGTGCTGTAAAATTAATTGCTAAGCTTCCAACTATCGCAGCGATGGCTTATAAATACAACGTAGGTCAACCATTCGTTTACCCACGCAATGATTTAAGCTATGCAGAAAACTTCTTACATATGATGTTCTCTGTACCAGCTGAAGAATATAAAGTTAATCCAGTGACTGCTAAAGCAATGGATAAAATCTTTATGCTTCACGCTGATCACGAGCAAAATGCATCAACGTCTACAGTACGCTTAGCTGGTTCTTCTGGTGCTAACCCATATGCATGTATTGCCGCAGGTATCGCATCACTTTGGGGCCCTGCACATGGCGGTGCTAACGAAGCATGTTTAAACATGTTAGAAGAAATTGGCTCTGTTGATCGCATCGACGAATACGTTGCTAAAGCAAAAGATAAGTCGGACCCATTCCGTCTTATGGGCTTTGGACACCGTGTTTACAAAAACTTCGATCCGCGTGCAACTGTAATGCGTCAAACCTGTCACGAAGTACTTGCTGAGCTTAATATTCAAGATCCGTTGCTAGATATTGCAATGAAACTTGAGCAAATTGCATTAGAAGACCCATACTTTGTTGAGAAGAAACTTTACCCTAACGTAGACTTCTACTCAGGTATTATCTTAAAAGCAATTGGTATCCCAACAAGCATGTTCACTGTGATTTTCGCAATGGCACGTACTGTTGGTTGGATCACACACTGGGACGAGATGTTATCTCAACCTGGTCATAAGATCAGCCGTCCACGTCAGCTATATACTGGTCACACACACCGTGATTACGTAGCAACAGACAAGCGTTAATTTTATAGTTGATGCTAAAAAGGGCCGCATTTGCGGCCTTTTTTGTATCTAGTCCTTGAGAAATATCACAAAGCCATTACAATTCCGGTTCAGTTTTTAATTCGGCTTTGGTGTGCTTGATGTTGAAAAGTTATGTTTAATATAGAAAAAATTCGCGCAGACTTTCCTGCCCTAAAACAACTCATCAACGGGCAACCGCTGGTCTATCTTGATTCGGCTGCAACCACCCAAAAACCACTGTCAGTTATCAGCGCGACTGAGCATTTTTACGCACGTAATAATGCTAACGTTCATCGTGGCCGCCATAGCTTAAGCGAACAAGCAACCCACGCCTATGAACAAGCAAGACAGACCGTTGCCAATTATTTTAATATCGACGCAAATGAGTTAGTTTGGACCAAAGGAGCTACTGAGGCAATAAACTTAGTTGCGAATGGTTTAACTGAGCAGCTTGATAATGATTCAACCATCATCATTTCAGCCTTAGAGCATCACGCTAATATTGTGCCATGGCAACAGTTAGCAAAGCGCACGGGAGCAAAGCTGCTGGCACTTCCGTTACAAAAAAATGGCAGCTTTGATGTTCAAGCATGTGTTGAATTCATCAGTCAGCATAAGCCATCTGTACTTGCTATCACTCACGCGTCTAATGCACTTGGTAATATCACAGATCTTGACCCAATATTACATGCCGCAAAACGCCATGACGCAATTACCTTAGTGGATGGTGCGCAAGCTGCGCTGCATTTACAGCCAAATTTACCTCAACTTGGTTGTGATTTTTATGTTTTTTCGGCTCATAAAATGCTCGGGCCGACCGGATTAGGAGGATTATATGGTCGTTATGATCGATTAAATAGTTTAGCTGTGTATCAAACTGGTGGCGAAATGATTGAAACTGTTACATTAGCAAAAACAATATTTCGTCAGGCACCAGCAAAGTTTGAAGCAGGTACACCAAACATTGCTGCAGTGATCGCTTTTGCAGCTGCAATCGATTATCTAACCAGTTTAAATAAGACTAATGTATATACTCATGAACAAGTAATTTTTAATTATGCGGCAGAAAAACTGCAAGCCATCGCAGGAATTACCGTTTATAGCAACATTGAGAACAATATTGGTACCCTTTGTTTCAATTATAAAGACGAACACCCTTTCGATATAGCAACACTTTTAGATGGTTATGGTATAGCAGTTCGCAGCGGTCATCATTGTGCGCAGCCATTAATGCAACATTTAGGTATTAATGGCAGTGTTCGAGCCAGCTTTGCATTTTATAATAACCATAGCGATGTTGATTTATTTATCGCTGCTTTGCAAAATTGCTTAGAGTTATTAGACTAATTATGGATAAGACATGATTAAAACGTTTAAAGAAATTGCTTCATCGCTTGAGAGCTCGCCATCATGGCAACAAAAATACCGTGAAATAATGCTACTAGGTAAACAATTACCAGCTATGCCGGCTGTTTTAAAAACCAGCGATGCCCTTGTACCTGGCTGTGAGAGTAAAGTTTGGCTGTATTTGGATTTTGACCTTGAAGAAAATTGCTTGGTTATTATTGGTGACTCAGATACCCGTATAGTAAAAGGGTTATTAGCGATTATTCTGTCGCTTTATAATGGTTTAACCCCTGAACAAGCTATTAACACTGACGCATTTGCACAGTTTAATCATTTAGGGCTTATCCAGCACCTTAGTCCTTCCAGAGGCAACGGTATTAAAGCCATGGTTGAGCGTATTCAAACCATGGCAGAACAGAAAAACTAATTTTTCACGGTACGTGCGCAGCGATCTAAATATTTACGTATTGATTTTGCTGCGACAAAAAAACCAAAACTTCCGGTTACCATAGTCGCTGAACCAAAACCGTTGTTACAATCCATATTCATGGAGCCATCAGCCCCCTGTTTAGCATGACAAACGCTGCCATCAGTACTTGGATATACCAATTGCTCAGTTGAATAAACACAATCGATGTTGAATTTTCGCTTTGGATTGCTACTAAAGTTGTACTGCTTGCGCAAAATATATCGGACTTTTGCCAGTAATGGATCATGGGTGGTCTTTGCTACATCACCAAAAGTGATTTGACTCGGATCAGTTTGACCGCCAGCACCACCGGTGGTGATCACCGGTATTTTGTTACGTTTACAATGCGCTATTAATGCCGCTTTTTCTTTTACTGCATCAATGCAATCTATGACATAGTCAAAACCACTTATATGCTCACGAATATTATCTAAAGTAATAAAATCATCGACAACACTGACCTCACACAGTGGATTGATCAATTCACAGCGGGCCTTCATTGCGACAACCTTTGCTTCACCCACCGTGCCTGTTAATGCATGTATTTGCCGATTCACGTTGGTTGCACAAATATCATCAAGATCAATTAAGGTTATTTTACCAACTCCAGTACGTGCTAGAGCCTCTGCCGCCCACGAGCCCACGCCACCAATACCAATAACACAAAAGTGGGCTTGTTGTAGCCATTCAAATTCAGTGTTGCCATATAATCTTTTGATACCACCAAAACGGATATCGGTTACTTTTTCACTCATTTACCAATCCAGTTGCCATGGTGTCTGCCAAGGCTGAAAATTTTCATGTTCAATTAATGTTGTAAACTCATCATCGTAATGCGGTAACAAACTAAATTGCTGTAGTTTACCTTGCCACACAAAACTTAGTGCAAAAGCATGTAAATAGGTGCGCTCAGCAGCAGTACCACCGTATATTACATCACCTAAAATCGGCGCAGAAAGGCTTTTTAGCGCGACCCGTAATTGGTGCGTTTTACCCGAGTAAGGCTTTAAGATAAATGCCCTTCTATTGGCTTTAAAATTAATAGAATAAAAGCGAGTTATGGCTGGGTTTTCTTTACTTGTTAGTAGCTTATAGGTACTACGGCGTGATTTAGCCATATCCCCTTTGATCCAACCTTGCTTTTTCTTCGGTTTGCAATCACTTATCGCCAAATAAAATTTATTAACTTGATGAGCAGTAAATAAAACTGTCAGCTTTGCAGCCGCTTCACTACTGCGTGCTAAAATTATTAGCCCTGATGTCACTTTATCAAGGCGGTGCACAGCATATAACTTTTCTGCGAGTTGTTGCTCAGCGAGTACTACAAAACCTGGGCCTTCTTCACTATGGAAATTAAGCCCGGCAGGTTTTTCTATAATATAAAAATCAAGGTGCTTTGCTATAACCTTGAGTAATGTGAACGTGTTCACCACTTAATGACTTTGCAGTATAGCAATTACACGCGCTAAATCATCAGGCGTATCAACCCCTGCTTGGGGTGTTATTTTTGCCTGTTCTATTTTTATTTTATAGCCATGATATAAAACACGTAATTGCTCAAGAGATTCAAGTTGCTCTAATGGGGATGGCGTCAGTGAGATGTATTGTTTAATAAAACCAGCGCGGTATGCATAAATACCCACATGACGTTGAAAATCTTGTGTGTCTAATCCGTTATTCTCACCAGTGTACATATGACTACGATCATAGGGAATGCTGGCACGAGAAAAGTACAGTGCATTTTTATTTACATCGCTGACGACTTTAACTGCATTGGGATTAAAGATCTCATCGACATTCTCAATGGCGGCACTCAAGGTCGCCATTGGCGCACTTGAATTAGCAAGTAAAGCTGCAACTTGCGAGACATTTTCAGCGGCTAATAAAGGCTCATCACCTTGCACATTCACTACAATAATATCGTTATTAAGTGATAATAAATCAACAACTTCAGCTAGCCGTTCAGTGCCTGACTGATGATCATCTCGAGTCATTAAGACATTATTAGTAAAGCCTTTGACAACATCAAAAACCTGTTGATGATCGGTGGCTATTACGACCTTACTAGCCCCTGACGCCATCGCCTTTTCATAAACATGTTGAATCATAGGTTTGCCACAAATATCAGCAAGGGGTTTACCTGGTAGACGACTCGATGCAAAGCGCGCTGGAATAACGACTACGAATTCCACTTTTCAATCTCTTCTAAGCTCAATTCACGCGCTTCATTTTCTAGTAATACAGGAATATCATCTCGAATAGGGTAAGCAAGTTTTGCAGCTGTGCTGATCAATTCACTGTTTTCTTTGTCTAAACGTAATTTGCCTTTACACACTGGGCAAGCAATTATTTCAAGTAATTTTGTATCAAAGGCCATCTAGGATCCCTTTTTCTCTCAGTAATAAGTTAAGTTTAGATACCACCGCAGGGGATGGCTCTGCGTCAACAGGTAAAAAATACCACGTTGGTTTTGCAAATGAGTGACATTTTACCGCATCTTTCTCCGTCATAAACACTATTTCATCATTAAATTTTATGAAATCTTGTGCTGTATAACCATAATGATCTCGAAAATGATGACAACTTAGCAATGTAATGCCTTGTTGACGTAAGCTATTTTCAAAACGTTGTGGATTACCAATGGCGCTCACTGCGTGACCTCTCAAAAGCGGGACTTTAGTGGCTATATTAGTGGCAACATTTACTAAATCAGCACTTCTTAGCTGATAATTAAACATGGCATTCCCCCCATTTTCAATAACCAAATCAACTGATTTTAAACGTTTTTGTGTTTCTCTCAGTGGCCCCGCAGGCATTAACAAGCCATTGCCAAAACGTCGTTGACTATCAACAATACAGCACTCTATTGTTCTGGCCATTTTATAATGTTGCATACCATCATCGGAAATAATCACATCAAGCTGATGTTGCGCAATTAATTGCTTTATATTAGCTTGTCGATCTGGGCCTACAACTACAGGGCAGTCAAGCCTGCGTTGAATAAGTACCGGCTCATCACCTGCCTGAGTCGTATCAGTATGCTCAGTCACAGTGAGTGGATAGCTATCACTGTTGCCGCCATAGCCTCGACTAATAATGCCAACCCTTAAGCCACGCTGCTGTAGGTAATCCGCAAGCCAGATCACAAAGGGAGTTTTCCCGTTACCACCGACGCTAATATTACCTACCACGATAACTGGCACAGGGCTTTGATATGCCTTCAATAAACCTAGCGCATACGCTAATTTACGCAGATTACTTATAAACCAAAATAATCCACTCAGTGGTAAAAGTAATACGGTAAGAAAGCTTATACCTCGATACCAGCTTTGTTCTAATTTACTCACCCGTGCTCACCAAATTGCATCTTGCAAAGCGCTGCATACGTGCCATCATTAGCCAGTAAGCTGATGTGATCACCACTTTCTATCACTTGACCATTATCAATAACATAGATGTGGTCGCTTTGTTCTATTGTTGATAATCGGTGAGCAATCACAATAGAGGTTTTATTTTTCATTAATGCTTCTAAAGCTTGCTGGATCAGTTTTTCAGACTCTGTATCTAATGCAGAAGTTGCTTCATCTAAAATCAAAATTGGTGCATCTTTTAAGATTGCTCTTGCAATCGCTATACGCTGGCGTTGCCCGCCAGATAACATAACGCCATTTTCACCGACCATGGTATTTAGACCGTCGGGTAAATCTTTCACAAACTCCCACACATGTGCTTGTTTTGCCACATTCAAGACCTCGTCATCACTAAGTGGACGTGCAATACCATAACTGATGTTATTGGCAATGGTGTCATTAAACAACACTACTTGCTGTGATACTAGAGCAAATTGGCGACGTAAATCTGTTAACTTATAATCCGCCAGTGGCACGCCATCGAGTAAAATCTCGCTTGGCGGTTGTAAGTCATAATAACGTGGTAATAAGTTTGAAATAGTTGATTTACCAGAACCTGAACGCCCAACTAACGCAATACTCTCGCCCGCTTTTATAGTGAGCGATAAGTTTTTTAATACAGCTTCTGCTTTCGTTGGGTAATTAAAGGTGACATTTTTAACTTCAATCATACCTTTTACTTTATCTACACTAATTGTACCAACGTCTTTTTCGGCCTCTTGGTCAAGCACTAAAAAAATGCTTTGCGCTGCGGATATGCCACGCTGTAAATCGCTATTTACATTAGCTAATTGCTTTAAAGGGCGTAATAACATCATCATCGATGAAATAAGCACCACAAAATCCCCAGAGCTCACTGTATCAATCATTGATGGCATAGAAACCACCCAGAGAATAACTGCCATTGCACTTGCAGCCAAAATTTGAATCACAGACACACTAAGTGCTTTAGTGGCATCCATTTTGATACGCTGCTGACGATTATGATTATTAATTTTTGCAAATTGGGTTATTTCTTGCTGTTGACCGCCAAAGCCATGAATCACTTTATGGCCACTGAGCATTTGCTCTGAGCTACGGGTAACTTGCCCCATTGCCGATTGAATATTTTTAGAGATAAGACGAAAACGTTTTGATACAACGGAAACAATAACTGCCACCAGGGGGATTATGATCAAAAAGATTAATGACAGCTTCCAACTTGTATAAAACATAACAGCCAGTAAAAACACCACAAATGCGCCTTCTCTGACTACTATAAGCATTGCTTTGGTGATCGCTTGCTGCACTTGCTCGGTATCGAACGTTATTTTTGAAATTAAATCCCCAGTTGAATTTTGATCATGAAAGGCAACGGGTAAATGTAAAATATGCTCAAATAATTGCTGACGTAACGAGCGGACAACTTGTGAACCCACATAACTTAAACAATAAGACGAGATATAGTTAAAAATACCCCGGCCAAACACTAACGCGATGACAACAAATGGTGCGTATTTTAATACTTCAGCGTTGCGTTGATTTAAGCCCTGATCTATAAATGGCTTCATTAGTTGGATAAATAAAGCATCCATAGCTGAGTAGCCAATCATGCCAATCACAGCAAAAATGGCAACGCTTTTATAATCCCCCACATACGTCAATAAACGCTTATAAATTTGTGATGTAGTTTGGTCCATAGTACTCTCTTATTCATAATCTGTGGCTATTGTAGCCTCCAGTTGCACAAAACTAAACTCAATCTTTTAGAAACCAATAACTTTCATCTTCACGAGCTAGGTTTACTGTGTAGTGATGTTGATAAAACTCAATTTTAACCTGCCCTTTTTCAGCTGTTGTATATTGTAAAGCGTGCTGCTTAGCATAACGTGCTAAAACTTCTGTACGTGGAAATTGCCACTGCCCTTTATATGCCGTTGAATGAATAACAACCTCAGGAGCAACCGCATGAATAAATGCATCACTTGATGAGGTATTACTACCATGGTGAGGACTCAATAATACCGTACTTTTAAGCACACCTTGCTGCTGGATTAGTTGTGCTTCTCTTTTTGTTGAAATATCACCAGGAAGCAAAACACTGAACCTGCCATCACTGATATGCACTACACAAGAGTTATCATTGTCAGTTATTAAATGCTGTGCCGGCTCGCTCACGGTAATGATTAAGTCATAAAAACTATATTCGCCCGCTCTGCAAACTTGCTCTGGGCCAGTTGGTTGTAGCAATTTAAAAGTATGCTGGTAACCATGCTCTAACCAATGGGTAAGCCCTCCGGCATGGTCTTTATCCATGTGGCTAATAAGCGAAACTTCAACATCAATACCGTTTCTTTTTAAATAGGGTATTAAGGTGCTATTGACCCGCGTAAATGTATTAAAATAAATTGGGCCAAGATCATAAATAAAACCTTTGTCTTGATTACTGACTAACACCATGGTGCCATGACCCACATCGAATACATTAAGCTGCCAGCGCGGTTTGGTCAGTAAATAGTGATCGAGTACAACCAGTAGTAATGGTATGCATGCCAACAAACGCCAGGGCAAAAAACACACAATTATTGCTGCAATATAGCTACTAACAAGCAATTGCTGGCTAAAATTTGTGGTATCAAACCAACGAAAATTCTGTGGGATCAACAATAAGAGCTGATAAATATGCTGTAATAATGAATCAAACACACTAATCAACCCGCTAATATCAATAAATACACTGATTGCGGAAAATAATACTAAGCAAGGCATGATAATAAAACCAAGTAATGGGATAGCCACTAAATTAACAACTAAGCCAATTACGCTGACCCCATTGAAATAATAAAGCGATAGCGGTAATAAACCAATAAACAAAGCAAACTGTAGGGTAATGAGTGTTTTTATGATGGCTAAAAAGCCGGAGCTGGTTATGGTTATGACACTAAAAACCCAAAAGATAATTGCTACCGCAGTGAATGAAAAATAAAGTCCTGGATTAAGTAAACTAAATGGGTCGATGAGCAATACACATACTAATGCAAACAAGATAAATCGCCAGCGCAGTGCCTGTTTAGCAAAGTAATAAATAACTAAATAACATCCTAACATGATCAAAGCGCGAGTTGCCGATACGATAAAAGCACTTAAGTACACATAACTAAAAGCAAGCACAAATCCACCTAAACTATAAATAAGCGACAAATTGATCTGCTGTACTGTTGGTTTAACCACAAAAATAAAAAAACTTATTAAGTAGCGGGTTATAAAAAAACCGATACTAAACATCAAGCCAATATGTAATCCAGAAATGGCTAATAAATGGCTAATACCAAATTGTTGTAATTCTTGCTTTTGTGAAAAACTCATAGCACTGCGGTCGCCAGTCAGTAGCGGATAATACAGCCAATTTAGCGAGTTATGTTGGTAGGTGTGTTTGATAAAATTACGGTATTTTTCAATTAGGTCAGCTTCATAGTTATTAGAGATTTCGATAATACTACCAACTTGCTTGCCTTTAAAAAATAGTCGCTCACTAAATGCGTAACGCTCTTTATCAAACACATCATAATTTTTTTGGCTGCGATATTTTTCTAATTCAAGCCACGTTTTAACATGATCACCCACCTTAAGTAACTGGTCGTTATTAAAAGTCAGCAATGCAAAAGGAGGCTTAATATTTGATAGAGGTTGATTATCTATCTTATTGAGCCGAACTTTTAAATAATAGTGATCACGCTGAGAAATAACCTCAACAATCGTAATATTACTTAGATATGGTTTATTTTCATCCAAAGCCAAGCTGGAAATTGCGTAGAAGCTGGTAAAATGTACCCATACACACAAAATTCCACAAATAAAACCTAACAATACACTGTAAAACGGCTTAAAATAGAGACTCGCAATTAACAGAGATAACGCGAAAACTGTAAATACAAGGGTCTGATAATAAAAAACGGTTATAATACAACCAACGACAAACCCAACGCTTAACCAAACAGATGTAAATGGTTGCTTTAAATGGCTAAAAAAACGATCCAACGGTTTTTACCCGATCACAATAAAGTTAAACATCATAAATATTTAAAAATTTTTGGTCGTTTACTCCACGATGCCAATCTATGGCATTTAAATCGTCGTTCAGCTCGTGGGGCATTTTCCGTCGGTTTATTCTTTGCTTTCATTCCGGTTCCTTTTCAGATGGTGCTTGCTGCTGCATTGGCAATTCCGTTACGAGTAAATCTTCCTATTTCTGTCGCAGTAGTTTGGATCACTAATCCGCTAACCATGCCACCTATCTTTTATTGTTCGTATTTAATTGGCACATTAGTGTTAGGACAGCCGGAACAACATTTTGCATTTCAACCAAGTTGGCAATGGTTTATGGAAAGCTTAACAACTATTGGCCCTGCTTTTTTAGTTGGCTCTTTGATCAGTGCTTGTATCGCATCAGTAATAGGCTACTTCGGTGTTGATTTACTATGGCGTCGTTCAGTGCGTAAAGCATGGTTAAATCGTCATAAAAAATAACTGTTTCTAATTTAAAGTATAGACAAAAAAAACCCTGCTTAGCAAAGCAGGGTTTTTTTTCAATACTAAGTGACCGTTAGCTGGATCACCCAGTAATAATTTCAAAAACTAACGAAATATACGACGTAGACCAACTAGAGGAAGTAATAATAACGTATACCAAGGGAAACTAGACGATTGACGCTCATATGTGTCAGTTTCAGGATCAGAGCAGCTATCAATAGTCCCATTAATAGGAGATAACTTCACTGGCACGGCAATACTTTCGTATTCTATCTCACCATTAATATCACGAACAATACCACCTAATGAATCAGTTTTTTCTACTGTTTTAGTAGCAACACCAAAAATTTCATTTTTATTGTTAATCACTTTCGCTTCTGCAACGACATAACCATAACGAGTTTCACCGTCTGCTTCATAGCAAGGCAGTAAATCATTTATGTTTGTAATCGCATCTTCACCAATCTTGTACAGGAAACCTTCTCGGCGACGCGCACCAACATTAAATACGTCAGTTTCACCTTCACCAACAATATAACCATTATCATTAATATCATTGGCAACTGAAGTAGAACTATTAAAGAAATCTTTTGGGAATACAGTACTGCTGCTGGCAATATCATGATAGAAAAACTTAAGACGATCAGCGCCTTCAATTCTTTTTATACCATAGCCAACAATAATGTTATTTTCATTAATGGCTACTGACTTACCACCAGTCCAATCATCTTCTTGATTGAGGATTTCAACAACGTTACCGTCTTTGTAATAAACAGGTAATGCTCTGATTGTTGACGATCTATCATTATCACGAATGTCAGAGTAACCAGCAACAATGCCATTACTATTAACAGCGAGTGCATTACTTATAAATGCAAACCCGTCATCCTCTTCTGGCGTAAGGCCTAAACCAAGCGGTTCAGTTTTAGTAATATTTAAGTTTGTATCAAGTGTCCACTTAATAGCACGGCTATCAAACAGTCGTGATGATGTACTTCTATGCAAATTTTCAATACAAACACTGACAGGTTCATCTTCACCATCACAGTTATCATCAATATTTTCTTGTCTATCAACTGGGATCCCCGTTGATACTTGCCCGACTACAATATATCCTGTGTTGGTTTTAACTATACCGTTGGCTGAACTTAAGCCGCCATGTTCAGCATATTCTGGCACTAATGGCACATTTAAACCGGATGGTGATATAACAACGCCACGGGAGATAAAATCACGCACAAATTGTGTTTCTTCTTCAGTTTCACCATCAGGAAGAAAACTGGTTTTTTCATAAGGCGCACTGCCCCAACCTACCGTAATACCGTCTTCTGCTACTGCATTATAGTTATTGCTAACTGATCGTGTTAGGCCATCATAATCAACTGATGCAACATCAAAAAGAACTTGTTCTTGCGCTATACCGTCCAAAATATTGTAACCGATGATATTAGCCAATTTTTGATATTCTGGGTTGTTAGCTTGTGCTGATAAAAATGAAAGCATAAAACTATGTGCGTCTGGGTTAGTCGCCGCTGCATTATTGTTTTCAATATCATCTAAGGTAAAGGTAATTTCTTTATCAATTAACTCAAAGTAGTTTTCTTGGTTGCTATATGCATTTTTAATTAAGTTATCCGTAAAATCGATGTAACTCACATCTATGGGTAAGTTATATAAGCCGTTAGACTGCCCGATAATATAGCCGCTTTCGCTGACATCTTTTACGTAATTATGCTTGGCTTCGTCTAAAGAACTCAGCTCTGTCAACTGATATGTTGCACTGATTGCTGATGTACTCATCGTAGCTAGAATACTAGCCGCGAGTAATTTATATTTCATTTTAATCCTTACTACTGATTCTTTAAATCTTCAAGTTCTTCCCAGCGCTCCAGAGCGGCTTCAAGGTCAGACTCAAGTTGTGCTAAATGGTTCAATTCTTTGGTTGTCGCACTGGCATCTTGTTTAAAGAAATCAGCGTCATTAACCACAACTTGCTGCGCTTCTAATGCTTGTTCAAGTTGTTCCAGCTTACTGGGTAATTGTTCTAATTCAAGTTTTAATTTGTAAGAGAGTTTATTACTTTTGTTATCTGCTTTAGCCACAGGAGCTGGTGCAACGACTGCTTCTTTTTTAGCAGGTGTAGTTAGCTGTTTTTTTTGTTCCTGTGATAAATAATTAGCATAGGCTTCATAATCACTGTAACCACCGACAATATCTGTAATTACCCCATTACCTTCAAATGCCCAAACACTGGTACAGGTATTATCAATAAACTCACGGTCATGGCTTACAATTAACACGGTTCCCTGATACTGATTAATAATATCCTCTAACAGCTCGAGGGTTTCTATATCTAAATCATTGGTCGGCTCATCAAGCACAAGAATATTTGATGGTTTTAAAAATAGTTTAGCTAATAATAAGCGATTTTTTTCACCGCCAGAGAGTGCTTTAACCGGTGTACGAGCACGCGCAGGCGGGAATAAAAAGTCTTGTAAATAACCGAGTACATGACGTGAGCGTCCGCCCATCATTACTTCTTGCTTACCTTCGGCAACGTTATCTTGTACGGTGGCTTCTTCATCAAGCTTTTGGCGGTATTGATCAAAGTAAGCAAACTCTAAGTTCACCCCTTGCTTTACAATCCCTGCATCAGCTTCAATATCACCAAATAGCAGTTTTAATAAAGTCGTCTTACCAATACCATTAGGGCCAACTAAGCCAATACGATCGCCACGCATAACTAATGTAGAGAAGTCATTGGCAATTACTTTGTCTTTATTAAATGCATGATTTAGATGTTTAGCTTCAAATACTAATTTTCCTGAACGGTCTGCCGTTTCAATATTGAAGTCAGTTTTACCCACTTGATCAACACGCTGTTTGCGTTCATTACGTAGCTGTTTAAGCTCGCGGACACGGCCTTCATTACGCGTTCGACGTGCTTTTACACCTTGGCGGATCCACGTTTCTTCTTCTGCTAAGCGTTTGTCAAATAATGCGTTTTGCGTTTCTTCTACTTTTAAATCATGGGCTTTTTGCTCTAAATAAGTAGCATAATCGCCAGGGTATGAAATCAGCTTACCGCGATCTAAGTCTAAGATCCGCGTCGCCACTGCACGAATAAACGCACGGTCGTGAGAAATAAAGACAATACCGCCTTTAAACTCTTTTAAGAATTGTTCAAGCCACATTACACTTTCCATATCTAAATGGTTAGTAGGCTCATCAAGTAATAATAAATCCGGCTCACTGACAAGTGCCCGTGCAAGGGCAACTTTGCGTAACCAGCCACCAGAAAGTGATTCAAGTTTGGCTTCTGGTGCTAATTCTAACTGTGTTAATACAAGTTGAATTCTACTATCAAAACGCCAACCATCTGCAGCTTCGAGTTGATTTGATAAACGTTCAAGTTTATTAAGTAGTTTATCTGTGCAGTCAGTTTGTAACTCAGTGCTGACGTGATGAAAATCAATTAATAAATTTGCAATCTCAGGCATACCTTGAGCAACATAATCAAACACCGAGCCACTAGCTCCTTTTGGTGGATCTTGCTCTAGACGAGATATTTTAATACTACCTAACTGATTTATTTCACCATCATCTAAAATAACTTGGCCATCAAGGACTTTTAGTAACGTTGATTTACCCGCACCATTACGACCAACCACACACACACGCTCACCAGTTTCGATGACGGCATCAGCGTTGTCTAACAGTGGATGCGTACCATACGCGAGTTGAGCTTTAGAAATTCTAATTAAATCCATACTATCTGTTTACTCTTATTCTGTTTGCGTAAAAAACTGACGCACATCTTGCGCAGTGAAAGGCCAAAATAATTGCGGGCCTTGATCGCTTTTTAAAACGGGTATACTGGTCTGATATTCTGTAATTAATTCTTCATCACTCATAATATCAACAAGCTGTAACAGATCATCACCCAACAACGGCGTGATCAAGCCCTGCGCTTGCTCACATAAATGACAGCCATCGGTATGATACAAAATCCACTTAGCCATGGGTTATCAACCAGCTATTATGTATTTTTTTATTGCGTTTAAAGTCAGGAGAAATCGTCTGCTCTGAAATATTAACAGCTTTTAAGCCTAAGCCAATCAAGCCCACTTCATCCATTGTGAAGCCACGCATATTATTCGAGAAAATCAACGTGCCAGATGGACTGAGAATTTTTTTAACCCATGTCAGTAATTTAATATGATCATTTTGTACATCAAAAGCATCTTTCATGCGTTTTGAATTTGAAAACGTTGGCGGATCTAAAAAGATCAAATCGTATTGGCTTGTGGCATGCTCAAGCCACTTCAAACAATCAGCCTGTTCAAAACGATAACGGGTATTACTGATATTGTTCAGGTCAAAGTTATCTTGGCCCCATTTTAAATAGGTTTTCGATAGATCAACCGTGGTTATCGCTTTAGCGCCACCCAGAGCTGCATGTACAGAGGCTGTCCCTGTGTAGGCAAATAAATTCAAGAAGCGTTTATCTTTGGCATTTTCTTGGATATAACGACGAGCAAGACGGTGGTCTAAAAACAAGCCAGTATCTAAGTAATCAAATAAATTGACTTTAAACTTCGCGCCAAACTCCTCAACTACTTGAGTACGATTTTGCTTAGCCATTGGTGTGTATTGCTCTTCACCTTTTTGCTTTTTACGTACTTTTACAGCAATATTTCCAGGTGCGATATTGAGCTGCTGTGAGGTTAACGAAATCACGTCTTGTAAACGTTTATGCGCTGTTACATCGTCAATTTCTTTCGGCGCAGCGTACTCAAATATTACCGCTGAATCACCATAAATATCAACGGCTACATTGTATTCAGGAATGTCAGCATCGTAGACACGATAGGCCTGCACATCATTTTGTTTGAGCCAATTTTTCAAGCCTTGCTTATTCTTTTTAACCCGATTAGCAAACGACATTGAACCTTCAAAGTTCAATGCAGGCTTATCTTCAGTTGTTTGGCTGACTTGTTTGTCATCAAGTTGATATAAATTAAGTACCACATCAAGTGGACCATTTTTAAATTTATAACGCTTGAGTTTCACCAGCTTTAATAATTTAAATAAACTCTCATCCATGCCTAGTAGGGCAAGTTTCCAGTTATTAAAATGTTTTTTAAAGCCTGTACCTAAAGCACTGTGTAAACTTACCAACTCAGCCATCGAACCAATACGTTCACCATATGGTAAATTTGAAATAACCACACCTGGTAATTTTGCCACTGAGGTAAGCTTAGTTGCATCGCTTTGTTTAAACTTGATCACATCACCTAGATCAGCTCTACGAGCATTATCTACTGCTTTGCTTAGTACATTAGCGTCATTGTCATGACCAATAAGCCATAATTTAGGATCTGTAATTTGTGCTGTAAGCTGCTCTTTTAACTCTTTGTATTTAGCAATACGGAAACTTGGTAAGCGCTCAAATGCAAATCCCTCACGGAATAAACCCGGCGCTTCATTACGCGCCATGCCAGCAGCTTCAATCAAAATAGTGCCAGCACCACAGCAGGGATCAAATAGCGGCTGTTGAACATTCTCAAGCCAACCACTGCGTTTGATCAGTGCTGCCGCTAAATGCTCTTTAATAGGTGCCTTACCTTGACCTTCTCGGTAACCACGTTCAGATAAACGCGGCCCTGAATAATCGATATACATGGCCACACCTTGACGCGATAAACGCGCAACAACGCGTACATTGGCATCTTGTTTATCAACGTTTGGCCGCTGTTCAAATAAATCATTAAAATAATCAACAATCGCATCTTTGATCACTAAACCTGAGAACTGGGTATTTTTAAGTGAGTCGTTGGTACCATTAAAGTCGACTGCAAAAGTTTGCGTTGGACCAAACCATTCCTGCCAAGGCTGTGAGCGAGCAAAATTGTAAAGGCTTTCTTTATTATTTACGCCCTCTTTCTCTTCGATCAACATCAGCACTCGTGTCGCGAAGCGGCTCATTAAACAGACCTTTTGTGCTAATGTAGTGTCGGCGTCAAAACGCACAGAACCGACTGTTTGTTTGGTCACCGTAGCGCCAATGTCAGTAAGTTCATCAACCAATAAATTTTCGATTCCGATAGAAGTAAGTGCGATAAAATGCAAAGTAATAACCCTTAATAGCTAATTGCGCGGGATTATAACATAGGTTGGGCGACAAACACGCGATAAACAAAGGAACTATAAAAAATATGCTAGGCTGTTTTACTGTTTTGTGCGTGGTTATAAATTGGATGGACACGATTGTTAAGTATACGAATAGCTTCAAATTGATTAAGACTTAAGTTTTCATCAAGCTTAAAATGCTCAGATAGACAAATGCATAAAGAGGCTTCTTTACAGTGGTCAACAATCAAAAACTCACCACTTTGTTCGCTAGTTTGCAATTTTATAACTGCTTCTATACTGGGCTCATTGCCTTTGTAGGGTTCGAAAAACCAACTTTTTGCCAGCATTGGCTTTAAATAAAATTTAGCTGCTGTCGCATTGAGCGCAATTTGACATAGCTGTGCGCCATTCCATAGATTAAATCCAGCAAGATATTGGTAAACCTGCTGATAAAAGGCGGCATCTTCTAAACTAAAGTTAGGTTGGGTTAAAATAGCATCGGTGAGTTGACGTAGTTTATAAGGCGTGCACAGCTGCATATCTTGATCTAAATCGATCAATAAACGATTTCTTACTGGACAAGCAATCCATTTCCACTGCTTTGATGCTTGTAACATGCGTTCCCTACGCCCCTACTAATTAATCTTATGAATATTGTAGTATAGCGGCTTTTGACCAATTAATATATATTTCTTTAGAACATTTATTGAACGATCAAAAGCTTAAATAACGGATCCTTATAAGCCTTGCAGGATCGTTTTTACCAATTGCGGTCCTTTATATATAAATCCAGTGTATACCTGTACAAGATCTGCACCTGCTGATAATTTTTCTTTCGCACTGGCAGCATCATCAATTCCGCCCACTCCAATGATCGGCAACTTACCTGCGGTTAAACGTTTTAATTCTTGCACTACATGAGTGGATCGCTCACGTACTGGCTGACCTGACAGGCCTCCGGCTTCATCAGCATATTGTTGTCCATGCACCGCAGCGCGCTCTAAGGTAGTATTCGTCGCTATTACACCATCGATGTTGTTATTTAATAATGATTCACTAACTTGAGCTATTTGCACAGCATCAAGGTCTGGAGCAATTTTTACTAGCATTGGCACTTGTTTATTATGTTTGGCGATCAAATCAAGCTGCTCATTTTTAAGGCTTTGCAATAGATCATCCAGTGCAGCACCATATTGCAGATCACGAAGTCCAGGCGTATTTGGTGATGAGATATTGACAGTAATATATGAGGCATGTTCAAACACTTTACGCATACAGTGGATGTAATCGTCTTTACCTTGTTCATTTGGGGTATCTTTATTCTTACCAATATTGATACCTAGAATGCCGTCGTATTTAGCAGCCTTAACGTTATTAATTAGGTTATCAACACCTTTATTATTAAAGCCCATACGATTGATAATTGCATTTGACTCTGGCAGACGGAAAATTCGCGGCTTGTCATTACCGACTTGTGGACGAGGTGTCACAGTACCTATCTCAATAAAGCCAAAACCCATCTTTGCAAACGCATCAATACATTCTGCATTTTTATCAAGGCCAGCTGCTAATCCTACTGGGTTTTTAAACTGTAAACCTAAAAATTCGACTGGACGATCTGCCACTGATTGCGACCATGCAGCACTGAATGGGGTATTGTTAAAACGGCGTAAGTTATGAAGTGCAAATTCATGGGCCCATTCCGCATCACGGGTGAACATAAAACGGCGAGCAAGATCGTAAAACATAAATAATCCTCTTAATAAAAAAATACCCCAGACTAGGCTGGGGTATTGTATAACAATTTTAACGATTAACTCATTATTTTCATGTGAGAAAATAACCAGTCAGTGTCAATTGCTTATTTTGCAGATGTATCACAGTTATGACTAAGTAGCATAAGTTCACGTAATGCAACTGAGAACTTAGCAAAATCATGACTTTGTGAAGTCTTAAATTCAGCTAACATTTGCTTCCAGCGTTGTAGTAACAAATCTTGGCTGTCCATCCACTGATCAATTTGACCGTCAACATCTTTGTTATCACCAGCAAAGTTATTTAAAACAACTTCAGATAGTGTACGTTGTTGCCAATCAAGTTCTTCACGGTATGAAGCGCGGGCCAATGCTTGCCAATGATTCGCCACCGGCTGATGAGTAATTTGGTCAAGGAACCAATGCAGTCCCATCCGTGCACCTAGTTTGAAGTAGGTATTAGATACCATATCAATACTACGCCCTGAATTTGCAGCAACTTCTGCTAAGTCCATTACTGAGAACAAGCTAGAGAGCGATACAATGCGTGTTGCAAGCTCAGCTGGCACTGCACTTTCAATAAGCTTGTCTGCGGCCGCAGATAAACGTTCACTTTCTTTTTCAACCATGTAGTTAGTTAAGTTTGCACTTAAATCAGCGAAGGTCGGTGCAAAGAAGGCAATTGTTTGCTCAATATTTTGCGCTTTATTGCGATGACGTAAGAACCAACGTGTTGCTCGGCGTACTGTACGACGTAACTGATACAACATTTCAGTTTGCACTGCGGCTGGGATCTTGTTATCAAGATCAACAATTGCAGACCAAGTATCACGCATTTGGAATACTTCACTGGCAACAGAGTAACATAACGCTATTTCAGCTTCGTTTGCGCCAGTTTCTTCATGCATACGTACCATGAAGTTCAGACCCATATCGTTAACGATATTATTAGCTAATTTAGTAGCAATAATCTCTTTACGCAGTGGGTGATTATCCATCGCAGTATTGAACTTTTCACGTAGTGGTAAAGGGAAAGACTTCACTAATAGCTGACGATAATATGGATTTTCTGTGATGTCGTCAGTCACGAGTGACTCTTTAAGTACCATTTTAGCGTACGACACAAGCACAGATAACTCTGGGCGAGTTAAATCTTTACCCGCTGCAGCGCGTTCTGCCAACTCTTCATCGCTTGGAATAAATTCAATTGCACGATTTAACTTGCCATCTTTTTCAAGGGCATGAATAAAGCGTACTTTTTCTTTAAGCGTTGATGAGCCTTTTGATTGCGTAATTGACAGTGTATGCGTTTGGCGATAACAATCTTTCAGTACCAGTTGTGCAACTTCATCGGTCATTGAATACAGTAGTTCATCACGTTGTTTACGCGTTAAATCACCGGCTGTAACTAAACCATTAAGTAAAATTTTGATATTTACTTCGTTATCAGAACACGCAACACCACCTACGTTATCGATGAAGTCAGTATTAACGCGACCGCCTTTAGCAGCAAATTCAATACGTCCTAATTGGGTTGCACCTAAGTTGCCACCCTCACCGAGTACTTTTGCACCAAGCTCACTACCATTGATACGTAGGGCGTCATTTGCACGGTCGCCTACATCTGCATCGCTTTCTTTACTGCTCTTAATGTAAGTACCAATACCGCCATTCCATAATAGATCGAATTCCATCATTAAGAATGCTTTGATCAACTCGTTTGGTGTCATGCTGGCTTTTTTAGTGCCCAACATTTTTTTCATTTCTGGCGTTAAAGTGATTGATTTAGCCGCACGTGAGAACACCCCGCCGCCCGCTGAAATCAAGTCTTTGTTGTAGTCTTCCCACGATGAACGAGGTAAGTTAAATAGGCGCTCGCGCTCTGGGTAAGACGTTGCTGAATCTGGGTTTGGATCAACAAAGATATGCATGTGGTTAAATGCCACTTGTAAACGGATATGCTTGGATAACAACATACCATTACCAAATACATCCCCAGCCATATCACCAATTGCAACTACCGTAAAATCAGTTGTTTGTGTATCAATGTCCATTTCGCGGAAATGGCGTTTAACCGATTCCCATGCGCCTTTGGCCGTAATACCCATTTTCTTATGGTCATAACCTACTGAACCACCTGATGCGAATGCATCACCTAGCCAGAAGTTATATTCATTGGCAATGCCATTGGCAATATCAGAGAAAGTAGCTGTACCTTTATCAGCTGCTACAACCAAATATGCATCATCTTCATCATGACGAGTTACATCAACCGGCGGCACAATTTCACCTTGGATAATGTTATCTGTGATATCTAATAAACCACGAATGAAGATTTTGTAACACTCTTGGCCTTCTTTGAAGAATGCGTCACGATCCGTAGGCAGTTGTTTACAAACAAAGCCGCCTTTTGAGCCTACAGGTACAATAACTGTATTCTTTACTTGTTGTGCTTTAACTAGACCAAGTACTTCCGTACGGAAATCCTCACGACGATCTGACCAACGCAAGCCACCACGCGCAACTTTACCACCACGTAAATGCACACCTTCTACACGTGGAGAATAAACAAATATTTCAAATGCCGGTAATGGCAATGGCATATCTGGAATTAAGCTTGGATTTACTTTGAACGACACATAAGACTTAAACTGACCTATGTCATCTTTTTGGAAGTAGTTAGTACGCAGCGTAGCAATGATCATATCGACGTATAAACGAATAATACGGTCATCATCTAAGTTAGCAACGTTTTCAAGTTCTACATAAATTTGCGCAATTAGCTTATCAAGCGTTTTAACACTAGCAGGGCTTTTAACAGAGAACTTTTTAGCAAATAAATTAACAATTTGCGAACCAATGTGCGGGTAATTAGCTAATGTGCTCTCGATGTAGGTTTGCGAGAAAGTAACCCCAACTTGGCGCATGTATTTTGCATAAGCGCGTAAAATTGAGGCTTCGCGACCAGTTAAGCCACCCATTAACACTAAACGGTTAAAGCCGTCATTTTCTAAACGGTTACTCCACACACTAGTAAGTGCGGCACGAAAACGTGCTGATACTTTATCGAAATCTGCAATGCCTTTGCTATCAAGTAGCATTGAGAAATCCATGATCCAGTTGATACGGCCATCGCTGGTTTTAACCGAATAAGGCGTTTCACCAATGACGCGCAAGCCAAAGTTTTCAAGCATTGGCATAACGTCTGATAAATGGATTGGCTCATCTTTGTGGAATAAGCTCAAACGTACAATGTTGCTGTTCGCTTCTTCTTGCGGACGGTAAAACAACATTTCAAGCTTGTTATCGTCATTCAATAGTTCAAGCTTTTCAATATCAACAACAGCGGCACTTGGCAGTACTTCATCTTTGTAAGAACGAGCAAACGCATTACAATATTTGCGGTTTAATTCGTTACCACGTGCTTCACCAGCAGACTCTAACAGTGCTGATTGTAATTTATCTTCCCAAGTACGAGCGGCTTCTACTAAATTATTTTCGATGTCTTTCACGTTATATTCTATATTGTTGTCAGTCACACGCACGGTATAATGAGTACGCGCCAGTGTAGACTCAGAGAAGAAGGTAGTAAATTCGACTTTATCGTCTGAATTAAATGCATTGCCTAAAATATCTTGTGTTTCACGACGCAGTGCTGTGTTATAACGCTCACGCGGAACATAGACCATGCAAGAGAAAAAACGACCATAGGCATCTTTACGCACAAATAAGCGACACATATCGCGCTCTTGTACTTGTAAAACACCCATTGCAACTTCAAGTAACTCGCTTTCACGGGCCTGAACAAGTTCATCACGCGGATAGGTTTCAAGAATATTTAATACCGCTTTATAAGCATGAGTGCCTTTGGCAAAATCACACATTTCCATGATGCGATTTATTTTACTTTTTAAAACTGGCACATCAGCGGCGCTGTTGTTATAAAAACTTGATGAAAACAACCCGATGAAACGGTCTTCGCCAATCACATTCCCCTCATCATCAAAACGTTTAATCCCTACATAATCTATGTATGCTGGGCGATGTACGCGTGATAACGAATTGGTTTTTGTAAGGATCAACAGGTTATTGCTACGGGCTTCTTGACGGGCAACTTCTGGTAATTCAGATAACAGGCGAGAATGCTCTTCGGTTGAATTCTTCATCAAACCTAAGCTGCCCTCGATTTTACCTTTGAGCTGGTAATCGCCTTGTACTGGCGACAAATCGTATTGGCGATAGCCCATTAATGTAAAATTATCTTTTACTAACCAATCTAAGAATTCAACAGTCTCTGCAACTTCACTTGCATTGTTGTTATGATTACGTTTTGGTAATTCTTTACTGACCGCAATTAACTTTTTGCGGATCGGTTGCCAATCTTCTACCGCAGTAGACACATCGTTCAACACTGACTCAAGCTCTTTTTTGAACGAGTCAATCACTGAAGAATCTGTTTGGCGATCAATTTCGATAAAAAACACTGTTTTTGTAGAGCTAGACTCTTGTTCGGCTTTTAAATTTGATAAAGCCGAAATTTTAGCGTTTTTATCGCGTTGAATCTTAAGTGGGCTGTGTAATAGCAAGTGAGATGCGATATTTTCGCGGGTCATCGCCATACGAACAGAATCAACTAAAAATGGCATATCTTTAGCGATAATTTCGACGATTGTGTGTGATGACTGCCAGCCATCTTTTGCTACTTCAGGATTGAAAACGCGGATCACCGCATCATCAGAGGTATTTTTTTCTAGCGAGTTCCATAGGCTAAGTGCAGCGCCATATAAGTCACTATCATTGCGATGTGCCAAATCTTCTTTAGACATATTGCTGTACAAGGATTTGGCGAATTTCTCAACGAGTAACACATTATCAGCGTGAACTTTTTTCTGGATCAGCTTACAGACATTATCTAAGATAACCGAGGCTTGCCCTTCATTTCGTGTCATTACATGTTCCTTAAATCTATACCACCTACTTAGATGGAAAATTTGTACAGCAATTTATTGTGTGGAGTCAGGCAAATTCTAACCCTTTTAAAATTAATAAACAGCCCTTTCGATGAAAACATTTTAAGCATTTCAGCTATTTGGTCATCTATTCACAAATTATAGATATAAATGGCCTTTACAGGCCATTTAGGAGCAAAATTATTCACATTATTTTTTCTGGTCAGTCCAGATCAAACTACCAATTGCTGGTAAAAGTAATACTGCGCCAAGCATATTGACTAAAAACATGAAGGTTAACAATATTCCCATGTCCACTTGGAACTTAAGATCAGAGAAAATCCAGGTGCTCACACCAATAGCTAACGTGATACCGGTAAATAACACCGCACTACCACGCTCAACTAGTGCATTACGATACGCCACTGGTAAGGCAACACCTTGCTTTAATTGCCCCATCATCGATGACAAAATATAAATCCCATAATCCACCCCAATACCTACACCTAGTGCAATCACTGGCAACGTTGAAACCGTCAGACCGATTTCAAGTTGTACCATTAAAGCTTGCGCAAGAGTCGATACAATATACAAGGGTAACACTACCGCTATGGTCGCTTTTACACTCTTAAAGCTAATCAAGCATAAAATAATAACTGCACCATAAACGTATAACATCATAGGTAATTGTGCAGCAGAAACTGATTCATTCGTCGCAGCCATGACGCCGACAGGCCCTGAGGCCAACTTAAACTGCAGCATATCGGTTTGTTCTTCAATGGCAAATTGCTTAACACTGGCAATGATATGTTCAATGGTCTGCGCTTTATGATCATCTAAAAAGATAATCACAGGCATAACTGAACAATCACCATTGAGTAAACCGGTACTGGTTTCGACTCGTGAGGTAGATTGCACCAAACTTGCCGTATTACGAGGCAAACTTTGCCATTTTAAATTACCTTCGTTGTACCCGGCATTAACCGACTGCGCTACTGAGCTTAGGGATACTGCTGATTGAACACCTGCTAAGTTTTCAACTTTATATTGAAAACGACTAATGCGATCCATTACGTCGTGCTCTGTACATGCTGCAGGGTAAGCTTCGACAATCACTTTTAGAATATCGGATGAAATTGTATATTTGTCCGATATTAAAAAGGTATCTTGGTTATAACGGGCATCTTGATGCAATGACGGTGCACCTGCATGTAAATCGCCGATATGCATTTTCCCTGCTTGCCAATAACCTACAGCAAACAATACTAAGGTGCAGCCAATAATGATTTTCGCGCATTTTGGATCCGTGGCTTTGACTAACAGATCACGAATTGAATCAAGTAAGTTTGGTTTTTCGCTGTTGCCTGATTGAATATGCACTGTGTTTTCAAAGCGCATATACGATGCCCATACTGGCAATAAAATCAAATTAGTAAAAATAATAACAGCCACACCTAAACTTGCTGTGATAGCCAGTTCACGAATTATACCTATATCTATGGTTAGTAACGTCAAAAAGCCGACCGTGTCTGACAGCAATGCAATACCACCGGGTATTAACAGTGATCTAAAACTAGCCTGACAGCAAAGACGCGTATTACTGCTTCCTTCGGCGACTTTTTTACCTATTGCATTGATCATCTGTACGCCATGACTTACGCCGATTGCGAACACTAAGAATGGTACTAGAATCGACATTGGATCTAGACCAAAGCCTAAGCTCGACAATATCCCTAACTGCCAAACCACGGCAATAATTGAACAGGCTATAGGTAAAATAGTGAGCTTGATGCTGCCGCAAAATAACCACACCATGATGAAAGTAAACGCGATAGCAATAGCAAAAAATAACACAACCCCTTTCGCACCTTCGGCAATATCACCGGCCATTTTGGCAAAACCAATAATGTGGATACTTACTTTATCAGTGCTCAATGGCTCTCGAATTTCGCTTTCTAGCTTTTGTGCAAACGCTAACGTATCTAATTTTTCTTGCGTTTGCGGATCAGTTTCCATCAACTGCGCGGTTACCATCGCACACGAATAATCAGAGGCAATCATCCTGCCTACGACTTTCGCTTTTTCGATATTCTCTTTAACAACCGCTAAACCTCGTTGATCAGCAGTAAAATTGGCGGGAATAATTGGCCCACCCGCAAAGCCGTCTTCAACAACTTCAACAAAACGTGCACTGGGTGAAAAAATTGAATTCACTAACGGACGATTCACCCCAGGAATAAAATATAACTGATCATGAACAGCTTTTAATTGGGTGAAAAACTCAGGATTAAAAACATCACCGCTATCATCACACACTGAGATCAAAATACTATTTGCGCCACCAAATTGCTTTTCATGTTTTAAATACACTTTCATATAATCATGATTAAGTGGAATATTTTTATTAAATGAAGCATCAAGTTGGATTTGTGTGGCTTTAAAACCTAAAAAACATGTTATTAAAATAAAACTTATCACCATCATTAATCGATGACGAAAAACTGCTTTCTCTAAAAAATTGACGATTGTGTGCATTATGGAGCCATCCCCTTCACTTTAATGCCATTTTCTGATGCCATAACCAATTGATTTTCAAAAATAACGGCATCAAGAATTGCTTTACCATCCGCTAACTGCTCAATAGTAAGTTGATTATTTTTATAGTGGAAAATCACACCGCTGTTGGCAAGTAACAACCATTGATTATCACCGCTAGCGATAATACTATTGATTGTGGCGGTTTTATTATTACTTATTGGTTGCCATTGCTCACCTACCTGACGGCTAAAAATATTGCCTCTTAAACCCGCAACTATTTCTTGCCCTTGTTCATCGCTGGCATAAGCAAAAAAAGAACCACGGTAGATTTCTTCATCGCGTTGCCATGTTTTTCCGTTGTCTGTACTGTGCGCTAACAAACCCATTTCGCCCACTAACATAAGTTTATCTTTTGTTGTGACAATACGATTAAAGTGCGGCAATATTGATGCAGTTTCGGCTTCATAGCCTTGTGGATCTGATTCTTTTAAATCATTTAAGTAATCTCTATCATCAGCAAATAATAAAGAATCCAGAAAACGTTTTTGCCAATGTTTGCCACCATCACTGGTTTCATAAAACATACCATAGGCACCCACAGCAAAGCCGTGGAGCTCACTGGTAAATAAAATATCTAAGCAAGGTTTATCTAATTGCGTGTTCACCTGTTGCAACTGCCAGTTTGCACCACCATCATTGGTATGAATAATAGTCGCATCATGCCCGCAAGCCCAACCAAGTTCACTGCCACTAAAAGCAACCGCCGTTAATAACACTTGCGTTGGAACGCTCGCTTGTTGCCAATTTTTTGCATTACTGCTTGTAATTATAGTGCCATGTTTTCCAACAGCGACCAGTTGCTTTCCTGTGTATTCAATATCAGTCAACAGGGTTTTATCTGCTTTAGTTGCGACAATTGCAGCAAGTGGTTCAGCTGCAATAGAAAGAGTTGAAAGGCTCGCCACAGCGGCAAGACCTGCATAAAGCATGTACTTCATAAATTAAAATCGCCTTGAAAAGAATGTGTTTGTCGGTATATAACGTGCAGTCGGGGGACTCGGTTAGTGTCATGACCCAGTGCGTGTCAGAGTGACAAACGCGATTTGAAATAATAAAAAAGCACCTAGATAATTCCAGGTGCTTAGAGTGTATTAACGACCTTCGCGGCGCAGTGCACTTGAGGTAAATTCATTATCATTAAACGATTGTGAGAAATCATACATTTTCTCTTGGTTATCTAAACCAATCGCTAGGTAACGGCGTGAATTCAAATCGTAGTAAACGTCTAACGTACTCCAGTTAGTGAGCGCATCGTAATAGTTAATTGTATGAGCCATCGCTACACGGTACATTTGGTCACGGTTATCATAGATATCCGTCACTTGAACTTGCCAGCTATCTTCATCAATATAAAATACGCGCTTCTTATAAATATGACGAGTGTCGCCTTTCAGATCTGCTTCTACAACCCAAACACGGTGTTTTTCATAACGCACATGTTCCGGGTTGATGTGACCGGCCATCAGAATATCGTCATACTGTAACTTATCACTGTGTAGCTTATAACTATTGTATGGTACATAAAGCTCTTGCTTACCTTTGAGCGTCCATGTATAGCGGTTTGGCGAACCGTTAAACATATCGAAATCATCGGTTGTACGCAAGCTATCAGCTGCTGTTCCTGGTGCATCATAAGCAACATTAGGCGCGCGACGAACACGACGCTGGCCAGAATTGTAAGTCCACGCTTGTCGTGGAGTTAAAATTTGGTCCATGGTTTCATGAACTAATAGCGCCGTGCCAGCTAAACGCGCAGGTTCGGTGACTTTTTGTTTAAATTTAAACAAAATATTAGATTCTTGTAACTCTGCAGGTGTTGCTTTTGGATCTGAGTACTTAACTAACAGTTGCTCATCAAAGCCAACCATATTATACGAACCTGAGGCTGTTGGAGCCGCTTGACCGCCAAAACGCTCAATTGACAGACCACGGTAGCGTAATAAATGGTTCCAAATTGCCTCTAAGCCAGTTTTTGGAATAGGAAAAGGAATGCCAATAGCAGTATTTTTTATCCCATTACCTTCTTCAATCAACTCTGCAGTTGGTGCGTATTGTTTTGTTGCATCATAGACAAACTGTGGGTTTGAAGCACTGCGATGAGTAGTATAGATGTTCATTTTAAACGTATCTGGATACGCTTCAAAAAGAGCTACTTGACCAGGACTTAAATTTGCTTTGTATTTATCAACATTTGATTTATCAATGGTGAAAAGTACTTTGTCGTCAGCATACGGATCTGGATGATGCATTCCCGGCGTATAACCTGCCGGTGCTTTAGTAATACCACCTGTCCATGCCGGAATTGAGCCATCAGCATTACCCGCTTTTTCAGCACCTAATGGGGTTAGATCTGCACCTAAGCGCGCAACTTCTTCGCTCGTCATTTTTGCAACGACCGCTGTTGTAGAAAATAAACTACATAGCGTTAGTGCAATGAGGGTAGGTTTTTTTATCATCATGATACCCTTAAATTGAATATTTAATATTAAAAGAAACAAAATCACGGTCTGAGAAAGTATTGGTATCTCCACCACCCCAGAAAGAGTTGTAGCTAAAGTCAAATGACCATGCATTTTGATAATTAAAGTTGGCTGTCACTCCAAGTGACTTGCGATCTTCAATAAACAAGAACATCGGGTCTGGTGTGTTACCATTTACATCATGTGAGAAAACAAAGCGAGGTGAAAAATTAACTCCTTTAAAGAAGTTGTAATAATCGCCTTTAGCAATTAAGCGATATCCCCATGATGATGCTGTCGCAAACTCTTTTTGTTCGGGGCCATTAGACAAAGCCATATGAAGTGTTGAGTAATCATCTGCATTAGGGCCGGTCATAATACCGCTTCGACCAGTGCCTGAAACATTTAAACGCATTTCATCGTATTCAGGCATATTATTTATGCGCACGCCGCCAATTTCACCCACTACAGCCCAGCTATCTGCACCCAGTGATGGGCCAAATAAATGTGTTGCTGTAAACTGCAATTGGCTAGTATTACGCTCAATATAACCTTTTGCTAATTCCCCAGGGCCTACAACACTAACTGCGTTACCCTGACTCATTTGTGAAATACCGGCAAACTCAGGACGAAGTCCCGCTAACGCTAATTGCTCAGGCATAGCAGCATAAAGCAATTCTACGTCATCGATTTGTAGTGGTTCGTCTTCACGGAAGGTGAACTCACCAGCAAACGCCGTTTCACCAATTGATGTATTAAAGCTTAACCCATACAATTTAATATCTTCTGGATACTCATTGGTTGCTTTAGCAAATGCTTTTAAATCAGAGACATTGTCAGAGGTAATTTTAGTCGTTGCTAACATGGCTAAATCTTGGGCCAGTGACGCTTGTGTAAAGTTAGATACGCGACCTGAAATAAGAGGACGGCGGCTATGGTAGTTTACATGGTAAAGTGCAACTTCAGTGTCATAAAAATCTGGTAAAAACATACCTAAACGTAAACCATATTGACCACCATCATCAGGCTCAGTTTTACCATCATCCCCTTTGCCTTTAAGAGCGACTTTAGTAGGGTATGCCAGATAAGTTTGTGCCAATAATGCTTGCCCTGCGGGACTTGCAGGGTCGATCCCTTTAGCGGCAGCAGCTTGACCAAAGGTAGTCATCAAATTATTTAAGCTATCAGTTAAAAACGCTAAATCGATATCTGGGTTGGAGGTAAAACCAAGCTGTACATTTTGCTGATAACCATTTTCAGCGGCAAAGTCATTGGTTGAAAAATACGTTCCAGCTGCAGGTAAACGTGTTTCATGCCATTGGTATTGGTAAAAGCCTTCCAAAGTCACATTTTCAGTGATCCCTAAAGATGCCCATAACATACCAACTGGAATAAAAGCTTCTTTAAGCTCTGCACCCGGCGCTTTTAACCGATCAATATCGACCGGATTTACGTTAATACCGTGAGAAATTAATGTACTTTCTCCCCAATTTATAACTTGTTGTCCTAGACGAATAGAAAGCGGGTTATTGCCGTCATTTAAATCAAAGTTAGCCCATACGTAAGCATCTAATAGACGAATATCTGCGCAGCTTTGTTTCTTTGTGTCTTTATCATCACAAGGATCAACTCCTTGCCCTGAAGTTGGATTAACATAGGCACGATCGCCATCCATCAATTCAAAATCATAAAAATACATAAATCGAGTAAATAGACCATAGTTATCTTTGTTGATAGATAAATCATGCGTCCCTTTCAACAGCTTTGAAAAAGATTCACCGCTATCAAAGTTCAAATCACCAGCGTCGCCGTTATTAGAGTAAGAGCCAGGTTGGGCCCAGACATCTTGCGCTGAATAAATTGGATTTAATACAGAGTTATAACCTGTCCAATCAAAAGACGGGTTATTACTTTTACCTATTAAGTTAAAGTTTCGGTCTTCAACACGGATACTTTGTCCATAAGAAAAAGCAGAGTCGAAGGTTATATCAAACCCTCCAGCCTCAAACGTTGCAGCCTGTGTGTGTGCTGCTGATAACCCTAAAGTAGCGGCTGCGATGCCTAGTACTAGTTTATTTTTAACAAAAAGCGATCTTCTTATCATTGTGTGTTCCCCCTGTCGCGGGTAATTTTGTGATCAAGTTATTGTTTTTAGTGTAGTCGTAACGATAGAAGCGAAATAAAGAAATTACAAATAGAACGCGTTCAATCGGTCATAATTTTTCTGTTTAGTTGACGTTAACCTAATGGTAAGACGTCCTACCAGATAATTTATACACGTAAATTAACAATAGGACAAATCGAATTAACAAAAAAACAATATTATAAGTGATTATTTTAAAATATTGTTTTAGGCAATACGCTCCAAACGTAAAAATTTATACTCTGGAGTAAGCAAAAGTCGAAAGCGCCCTCTTACCCCTAAAGAGGAAATAAAAGGACGCAAATGGCTGGCGGCAAAACGTACTTTTTTGCCACCATCTTCAATTACTTGAACTGATGTATACTTACCTTCGTAGTAATCCATGCACTGCTTGTAGGTTAAGTTCAGTAAAAAATAATATTCGATCATAATTTATTGTAGTGCTTTATCAACTTTTTCAAACAAGTCATCACTTAAATTATCAAGCAAAGCTAGGCGTTGCAGCTGAGCTTTGATTGCAACTGAACGTACCTCATCATATCTGCGCCATGACATAAATGGCGTTAACATACGTGATGCATTTTGGGGGTTGATTGCATTAAGCTTAACTAGTAAGTCACCTAGCAATTGATAACCTGTACCATCTTCACGGTGAAACTGTGCGGTATTAAAATGACTAAAACTGCCCACTAGTGCCCTGACACGGTTTGGGTTTGAAAAATCAAAACAAGGGTGATCATATAACTTTTTGATATTAGTAATGGCGTCATCGCCACCTTGCATTGCTTGCAATGCAAACCACTTATCCATCACTAACACATCATGGCGCCACTGACTGTCAAATTGGTTTAACAACTCTTTTGCTAATGGATTATCAGCTTTTACCACTGCACTGAGCGCGGCGAGTACATTGGTCATATTGTGTGAATTAGCAGTACTAACAAGAAGTTGATTGATATCAAGCTCATTAATTTTTGCCAAATAATGCAAGCACATACCTTTTAATGCACGTATAGCGACAGCTGTTGCACTTACAGAGCCGTCATCAATTAAACTTTGATAACAGTCTAAGAACTCACTACGCAGTTGCTGAGCAATTTGTAACTCAAACTGATTTGTCACCGCAACCAATTGATCCACAGGGATCACATTAAACTCAGCTGCGAGGGTATCAAAACTAGGCAGCTTTAATAATTCAGCAATTAAAGCTAAATCTCCCTCCTGATCAACTAATAAACTACGTAATGCAGTAATAATTGCTGGATCCAATTGATTATTTTCAGGTGTTATAATGGCCCCTTTAACCGCCCCAATGAACAATTGTTGTTGAGCATCCCAACGCGAAAAGTCACTGCGCGCAAAGCGCATAATGTGTAATAATTCAGTGGCTGTATTTTGTTGCTCAACAATACACGGCGCAGAGAAATCCTCTAGTAGCACCGCTACAGGCTTCGCGGTTAAACCATCAAAGCTAAACGTTTGCTGCGCTGTTGTAACATCTAAGACATGATCAAGTGGCTGTCCTTCAAACTGTAAAGAGACAGACTCGCCCTGTTGATTAAGTAGCTCGATAGCAAATGGGATATGTAATGGCGCATTTTCTGGCTGATTAAGCGGTGCCAGCTGCTCTATATGCAGTGAAAAAGTACCACTGAGCTTATCATACTCTTGTTTTACGATTAGCCGTGGTGTGCCAGCTTGGCTATACCAACGTTTAAACTGAGTTAAATCGATACCTGAGGCATCACTCATAGCCGCAACAAAATCATCACAGGTAACGGCTTGCCCATCATGACGCTGAAAATAAAGTGCCATGCCCTGCTGGAACTTTTCTTCTCCCAATAACGTGTGCATCATACGGATAACTTCAGCGCCTTTGTCGTACACAGTTACTGTATAGAAGTTATTCATCTCAATCACTTGTTCAGGACGGATCGGATGTGCCATAGGACCGGCATCTTCACTGAATTGATGAGTACGCATTACTTTAACCGCATCAATACGATTCAGTGCCCGCGAGCCTAAATCACTGCTAAACTCTTGATCACGAAAAACTGTTAAGCCTTCTTTTAACGACAGTTGAAACCAATCACGACAAGTCACTCGGTTTCCTGTCCAATTATGAAAATACTCATGACCAACGATTGACTCTATAGTGTGATAATCTTTATCAGTGGCGGTTTCTTGATTAGCCAACACACATTTAGAGTTGAAAATATTCAGACCTTTATTTTCCATCGCGCCCATATTGAAAAAATCCACAGCAACGATCATGTAAATATCTAAATCATACTCAAGATTAAAACGCTGCTCATCCCACTGCATTGATTTTTTAAGTGATGCCATCGCATGAGGGGTTTTCGGTAAATTCCCTTTATCAACAAACAAGGCTAAATCTATTGTACGACCACTTTGCGTAACAAAGGTATCTTCAAGTACATCAAAGTCCCCTGCAACAAGTGCGAACAAGTAACTTGGCTTTTTGAATGGGTCTTGCCATTTTGCAAAGTGACGGCCATTGTCTAATTTACCTTCCGCTAATTTATTACCATTTGATAATAAATGAGTAAACTGCTCGTCAGCAATAATCGTCACGTCAAAGCTTGCAAGTACGTCTGGGCGGTCAAGATAATAGGTTATTTTTCTAAAACCTTGCGCTTCACATTGTGTACAATACGCCCCGCCAGATAGATATAAACCTTCTAAGGATGTGTTAGTTTTTGGCGCTATTTCATTAACGATTGTAAGCTGACATTGCGCTGGTAAATTATGGATCACAAGCTGCTCATCAAGTAGGTCATAATCTGTATATGCGTTGTTATCTACAGTAATTGAGATCAGTGTCAAATCAATGCCATCAAGCACTAAATCTGCCACACCAGCTATTTTTTTCGTGATCGTCATTACACTCGTAACACGGGTGTTTAACGGCAATAAATCGAAGGTCAAATCAATGTGATCAATTAAAAATGGTGGAGCTTGGTAATCTTTAAGATACTGTGCTTGAGGTTTTTTTAATGCAGTCATGTGAAACTCCAAAGTGGCTCCTCTTAGCAGAGGAGCGTATAATTTATGGCTATTGTTTTGGCTTAATACGTAAAATTTTAATGCCTAGGTAAGCATAAATAACAGCTAGTAATGGATTTATAAGATTAAAAAATGCATATAGCGCATAATCAAATGGGTTGATCAGTAATACACTTTGCATATATGCACCACAGGTATTCCAAGGGATCAGGGGACTGGTGATCGTCCCGCCATCTTCTAATGTTCTTGATAAATTAACAGGTTTCAAACCACGCTTTGCATATTCTTCTTTAAACATCCGACCAGGGACCACAATAGCGATATACTGATCTGCAGCAATTACATTGGTACCAATACAGGTCGCAATAGTAGCAGTAATTAAAGAGCCAGTGCTTTTCGCAATTTTAAGAATACTTTTTACAAAAATATCTAATAAACCTGTTTTTTCCATAATGGCGCCAAACATCAATGCCGTCATAATCAGCCACGTTGTGGTTAACATGCCAGACATTCCACCACCACTGAGTAATGAATCCATTTTTTCATCGCCTGTGAGGATACTAAAGCCATCAAAAAATGTACTCCAAACCAATTTAAAATAACCGACAATTTGCCCCTGAGAGCCATCAATTTGTGTTGCAATTAGGTCTGATTGAAAAATCATTGCCCATACTGCACCAAGTACCGCACCGATTGAAATTGCCGGAAATGCAGGCATTTTTTTAATTGCTAACACCAGTAAAACAATCAGTGGCACCAGCATCTCTAAACCTATATTAAAGTTTTGTTGTAGAATAGCGGTTATTTCATCAATACGCCCAGCCTCACTTGACGCTGTGGCATTAAAGCCCATAAAAATAAAGATGATTAGTGCAATCACAAAACTTGGTACAGTCGTCCATAGCATATGATGAATATGCTCGAATAAATCAGCTCCCACAACCGCAGGAGCTAAATTTGTTGTTTCAGACAGTGGACTGAGTTTATCGCCAAAGTAAGCCCCAGATATTACGGCACCGGCCGTCACTGTTTGCTCTAATCCAAGGCCAGTAGCAACACCGAGTAGCGCTACACCTATTGTCGCCGCCGTGGTCCAAGAGCTACCAATACTCATTGCTACAATGCCACAAATTAAACAGCTTGCTGCGTAAAACCAACTAGGATTAATTACCTGTAAACCATAATAAATAAGCGTAGGTACAGTGCCTGACAGCAGCCAAGTGCCGATCAGCGCGCCAACCATTAACAAAATTAATATAGCGCCCAAAGATAGAGTGATCCCTTCTATCATAGCTTGTTCAAGTTTTTTCCAAGTATAGCCATTTTTAAGGCCAATAAGTGCAGCTGTAAATGTAGCAAACAGTAGCGCAATTTGATTCGGCCCTGATGACGAACTATCGCCAAATAAATAGACCGCAGCACCTAATAAACAAATCAGTACAGAAATTGGGATCAAGGCATCGAAAAAGCTGGCCTGTAGGATGGGTTTTTCTTTTTGTGAATTCAAAATTGAGACTCCTACGCGCATTTTTATGCGCGTTTAATTATTATTTTTTAGCACAGACGCGACGCTTAGCCTAACTAAGTTACTTACTTTTGTCAGCGTTTAATCAGTAATTATAGCAATATCAAGAGTTTTAGGCAGCAAAAAAGGCGCCAAAGCGCCTTTTTTATTAATATGTAAAACAAGTTATTTCTTAGCTACACGACCAAACTTAATATAATCTTGGGTAATTAATGCAGCTTCTTCTAGGAATGGATCTAAGTCGTCTAAGACATCAGGCGCATCATCCAAGCTCTCAATCGGTTTTTCACCTAAACGAGTAAGCCTTTCATTAGTACGAGCTAATGCACGCGCTTCACCATCGTCTTTTTCTTTAATACGCTGCGCTTCTACAAGAGAAATAGTTTTCCGGTCTTTCTCTTCTTTATAACGCGTAATATCTTGAAAAACATAATTAAACTCTGGTTCTGATTTAATGCGTTCAGCATGCGCTTTGCTTAAGTAAGCAATGGCTGGGTGTAAGTCATCAACCGAGTTATATTTGGCGCGTACGATACTGTCCCACGGTAATGCATTATCCTCTTGGCTTTCGCCCCATTCCGCTGGATCAATTGCTGATGGGAATGAAATATCTGGGATCACACCTTTATGCTGTGTGCTACCACCATTGATACGATAGAACTTTGCAATCGTATATTGCACACTGCCAAGTGGATTATCGTATAAATCGTAAGCACGGCCTAAGCCCTTATGCTGCTGCACAGTGCCTTTACCAAACGTTTGCTCACCAAGTATTACTGCTCGACCATAGTCTTGCATCGCTGCGGCGAAAATCTCAGAGGCAGATGCGCTGTAGCGATCAACAAGCACCGTAAGGGGGCCATCGTAAAACGTAACACCATCACGGTCTTTTTGCTCTTCAATGCGATTATTTAGAGTATGAATTTGTACTACTGGACCTTGGTCAAAAAACAAACCAGATAGTTGTGTTGCTTCATATAATGAACCACCACCATTTTGACGTAGGTCAATTATAATGCCATCTACTTTGGCTTCTTTTAATTTCGCCAATTCTACTTTAACGTCTTTAGACAAGTTGTTGTAGAAACCAGGGATCTCAATAACACCTATTTTGCTGGTTAAATCAGAATATTTTGCTTTGAATACTTCTGATTTTGCAGCTCTATCTTCGAGGCGAATTTTATCGCGAATAATTTCAACTACTTTAGGCGCGCCATGATCATCAGCACCTTTTAAGTATTGTAACCGCACCTTAGTGCCTTTTGGTCCTTTGATTAAATCAACTACGTCATCTAAACGCCAGCCAATGACATCAACAAATTCTTCTTTGTCTTGAGCAACGCCGATAATACGGTCATCAGCTTTAATTTGCTCCGATTTATCAGCAGGTCCACCTGGAACCAAGCTGCGAATAACCGTGTAGTCTTCGTCGTAGCTTAGTACTGCACCAATACCTTCTAGTTCCAGATCCATGTCCATTTTGAACTGTTCAGCTCTGCGTGGCGATAAATAGGAGGTATGTGCTTCAATACTTCGCGCAAAAGAGTTCATTACTATCTGAAATACATCTTCACTATTGGTTTGCACTAAACGTTTTTGTGCATTGTGATAACGCTTAGTTAATAATTCTTTTATACCAGGCCAATCTTTACCGGTCATTTTTAATCGTAGTGCATCATATTTTACACGTTCACGCCAAAGCTCGTCTAACTCAGCTTGCGTTTTTGCCCAATCAGCATCCTCACGATCAAAGTAATATTCATCCGCATTATCAAAGGTCATTGGTGTTTCAAGTAACTTTAAAGAATACTCATAACGCTCAAAACGACGCTGCATGCTTAGGTTGAAAATATCAAAGGTAAAATCAAGTTTACCGGTCGTTAATGCATTATCAAATTGGTTGCGGTATTGCTCAAATGAGGCAATATCCGCAGCCAAAAAGACGCTTTTATTAAAATCAAGGGATTCGATATAACGGTCAAACACTTTACTTGAAAGTGCGTCATCAAAACGAATTGGTTTATAATGTGCACGAGTAAATAAGTTTGTCACCCGTTTGCTAGCCGTACTATGCTGACTCTCTTGCGTAAGTACTGGCAAGTCTTTTGCTGTAACTACATCATTAACATCAGCAATATCTGATGCAAATAATAAACCTGAATACAGGGCGGCAACTAACGGAATGAGCTTAAACTTCTGACTCATACACAACTCCTTAATTTATATACAGCTTAAATAATGTACAGGCTGTCTGCTTTAGTTTTAACTTGCATGCCAGTTACCAACTCTACATGAACGTCTTCTTTGTTCACTTCAGTGATTACTGCATTAACAAGGGCTTGGCCAAGTTTAACTTTAACTTTGTTATTAACCTTGACCTCACTTGCTGGTAAAGGTTCAATTTTACCTGAACGTTTAACCGGCGCAGCTTTTGCTGGTGTGGCATTAACTTTAGCGTTTTTATCGCCTGGTTTAGCGAATTGGCCTGGTTTCTTTTTGTAAGATTTTGTGTCTGAATCATTACGTGGACGTTGTGACTTTTTACGTTTAGCCATTTTCGCACGACTTTCTTCAAGTGCTTTTTGAGCATGATCAATATGTTCTTGCTCCACTTTAGCACCTTGATTTCCATCAAGATCAATACGAAACTCAGACTTAGTAACAGCTTCTAAATAACGCCAGTTAGACGTATACTTTCTCAGCGCTTGACGTACTTGCGTCTTACTTACTTTTTCAGAACCTTCAATTCGCTCAGCGATATCTTTAAAGATACCTACTTTCAGCGGCTTGATACCGTCTTTTTGTTTAAAACATTCTGGGAATTCTTGGTATAAAAATTCCAATACTTCATTAATATCTTTTAGCTTGTTTGTGGTTTCCATTTTAGAACCTATTTTTCACATCTTTTCATCAAGGGACGAATCGACGTAGTGTGTTACCCAGTCGACCAACTCTTCAAAGTCGGCTTCAATTACAGCCATATCGCCTCGAAGGTGTTCCCAAATACCGTTAATTATTTCATCAATTAATTCACATTCAGTGTCATCAGGAAGACGATCCCATGCAATATGAATTAAATCGTTGAGCGTTTCCGCTACATGCTCTTCATCCCCTTCCCAATCACCTACATCAGTGATGGCAAACAGATAATCCTGTACATTTACTAAGTCTTTCATGCAATAGTTGCCTCAAAACATGCGACGAGTGCTTCTAAACCTTGCTTATCATCAACATCAAACCTAGCAATACTTGGGCTGTCGATATCTAAAACAGCAAATACTTCACCATTTTTATGAATAGGTATTACTATTTCAGAATTAGACGCTGCATCACAGGCAATATGACCTGCGAATGCATGTACATCTTCAACTAGTTGAGTTTGTGCAGTTGCAGCGGCAGTTCCACAGACACCCTTTCCGACAGGAATTCGGATACATGCAGGATTACCTTGAAACGGACCAAGCACTAATTCAGTTGGTGAATCCATCAAATAAAAACCAGCCCAATTTACATCATCGAGTGACGTAAATAACAGCGCGCTAATATTCGCCATATTGGCAATAATGTTAGGTTCACCAGTAATTAGCGATTCAGTTTGTTTAACTAATGACTGGTAAAATTCTTGCTTTTGCATACCAAACTACTTCTTATCAAACATACAGTAGCTAAAGGTACTCTTTGTCGCCAATAATTGAAACCTTTTCAGGGCAAAAAAAAGCAATTTGCCCTAATTTTCAGCAAGCTTGGTTAATAATTCTGCTATTGAGGAGGTTGTTGTTTTATCGCACCTAACCTTAATCCATATAAAAACAGTCCCGCCGCTAAAGCTGACATCGCGGTATTAATTAAAAAGACCATACCACCTGTTGCACTGAGTAAGTAACTAAAAATTGCACCACCGAGTAAACCTAATGTCAGTACTCCCGAATAATTAACTTTCGCGTACTTGTACATCAATAAATATCCGGGTACTACAAAAGCAGCCATGGTTAAACCGACAATATGCGCGTTAGCTATCGCACTCATAAGTAACTGGAAAAAGGTAGTCAGCGGATCGGTATTGAGCGTTAATGCATAATAAACTCCTAACACACTGCCAATGATCACAGGTGAAAGTAATGATAACCCAACACTTTTTGCAAGCCGATGTTTCATAATGCGTCCTTAAAATCATACCTGAATAAATACTAAGAATGCATGATGTTTTACAACATCGAAATAGAGACTATGGTCGTAATTTACGATGATAAATCATACAACAATCATGATAGGGTAATTTTGATGCCCGTTTAACCTAAGCAAGATCCAGTTTTAAACCGTTATAGAGTTTAGCGTTATTCACTTTACAGAAAAGTATAATTTTGCCTCTGTATATACAGAGGCTATAAATTTACAGTTGATCGATTTTTCTCGATAAATCAATGCTACTGTGGTCACTATTTCTTCAAGTTCAATGACTCTTGCAACTAGAATCTCTAATTTCTTTTGCATCGCTAAGACAGTATCGGTTCTCTTTGCTTGTTCTAAGAAAAACAACTCTCTTTTAACTAATGTTTTCTAAAAAAAGTAATGTTTAATTATTAGCAGTAATACAAAAGGTGAACTAAAAACTATCATGACCAAAACAATCCAAGCATCATTATCTCCATTAAATATTTTGAGTGGGTGTTCTAATAAACCTAGACGAACTATATGGTTGATTTTGAAATAGTGACGAGAGTGTTACTTCACGCTTTTTCCCACGTCGGATATGTAGGTTAACGTAAACGATACTCAGAATAATGGCTTTTGCTTTGAATAGATTTTCTTTTAAATCGCCAGCTGCGCCACCAGACATATTAAATATAACGTAAGCCGCATTCGCAATATAACCAAGTAAACCATGTATCTGCTATTGTTGAGATGGTAACAGCCATTTGCGCTGAAATGGCATCATGTCATTGATAAATATGACCCAAGCAGAATATTATAGCACTAATTAGTGCTGCTGAGATGACCCCAAAGATAAAAGCGAAACAACATACCAAACAAAGCAGCTCTAAAGACTAGCTCTTCAAAAAAGCCTGCATATATGAATCTGTTACAAGCTCTGATATAGAAAGATTTAGCTCATTACTTAAAAAAACGTAGCCTATTAACATAGGTATACAACTTACTACTGCCGCTGATAAATAGTGTTTGAAGTCTTCTATATTACTACCTCACGCGTCATACCAACGAATGTGTATAGATTCAATGGAGCATTAATAAAGGTAAGTACTAGGCCTTTTTTTTTATAAGATCGAAAGATAGGGATTTAAACCCAAACTCTCGAATAAAATATTTGAAATAAATGACTTACTAACATAACAATTTTTAAATAAATAACGTAACTAAGACAAGCAAACACCTAACTCAAAGGTAATATTGTTATTCACCATTACGACCATAATGAGTTTGCAGACTTTGCTCATGCTCTAGACTGAAAGGCACTGAGGGATCAAAAGTGGGTGCATCTTTTACTTGCTGCTGCGTCATATCAACATAGATTTTAGAAGTGGGCCAACTCACCTCTTTAATCCATTTTGGGGCAATCAAAACCAGATGACCCAACCACCAATTACTGGTGTTAATAATCAAATAACGAATTTCCCAGGTGTCGGTATCTATCAACATACCATGTAAGTGACCCAGATCACCGTCTATGACATCAAGTTTATAACCCGTTACTGCATTACTACTGCGTAGATGATGATCATTATCTTGAGATAATGCTGCATCAACATCTGCGAAATTATCTGGTGCATCTAAGTTATCAGGCTTTGGTGCGACACTATAATAACCAGGTGACATCATATTAGGGCTTGAATAACCACCCCATATATCAGTGTTATCCCAATAATGTGAGTAACCATAATATCGCATGTATTCTAGCTCATACTGCCTAGAAACTGGTTTTTCGCTATCCATGTCAGGGCAGTTTTTAACTTGTTTTCTTGAAATTGTAACAGTGAGCGTCTGTGGTTTCTGATTCAACTCTTTGATTGATATAGGTGAAAGCAATATTTTTTTACTTAATAGCCAAGATCCAGTTTCGACCACCAGATATCGGATCACCCAATGTTTATCATCAAAGTAAAAATCTTTGGTAAGCCCAATATCTCCATCCGATGCATGAATAGCTAAATTTTTTAAATTATTCAGAGTATGTAACATGGCGTATTTGCTCCAGATTAAAAATGATAAACAATAAATTATTGTTTCGCTGATAGGGTTTTCATCTAAAAGCTTGCAACAAATTTCTCATTAAATCTGTTCGCTTTCGCACAGAACTGGCATGAATAAAAGCCTAATCTAGATTTATCTATAAATTCTAAGGTGAACTGAAATGGCTAAAATAAAAAATTAGAGTTAGCAGCCCATCGCAACGATATCATCGAAGACGTGAATAATTTAATTAAGAAGGATCGCGCTATTTTTGACTGGGATGTACCCGATATATATGAAAGATTAGAAACAATTTAATTTTGAATGAAGCTCATCAATGGCTTGATAATATAAACAATGAATAAATTTCAACGGTCTATCAAGCTAGCAAAAAAGTTCGCTCAGGAATGAGTTACCATATTACGCTCAAAAATAGATCATAATAAATATCAGATTCGCGACGTATTGGCTGTTAGTTTACCATTTTTTATGTCAGAATAGGACGTCATTGGCCAGACCAAAGAAAGATGTGCATCAACACTCCCACGATCAAACTTAGATTCTGACTCACAGTTAAAAGAAAAAGCATTGGGTGCACCACCAGATAATAATAAAACAGTCATTATTGCTTTGAACAAGAATGATGATCTGATATCGCAGGTCAGAGAAGAGTCACAGCGCCCCGATGAATGATATTACCAAAGCCTTGCAAGTAGCTAACAACTCCACCGATAACAATTAACTTATCAGATAAAATCGACCAATAGTTTAGCGTGTGATTTGATCCGTTAATTTATTTAAAGGCTTATCCGGATTTATATGAAGTGCATGTTATTTGGCGCATTATGAAAATACATTGTCTTAGTCAATCTTTATGGAGAACTTCAGAAACAAAAAGGCCGTTGATTATCAACGGCCCTTTTGTTTTATATGGTGGAGAGATAGGGATTTGAACCCTAGAGGGGCTATAAACCCCTGCCGGTTTTCAAGACCGGTGCATTCGACCACTCTGCCATCTCTCCGAAACATTTATAAATCACGAATAAGAGTGTACTCGCAATTATTTTAATTAGGTGGTGGAGAGATAGGGATTTGAACCCTAGAGGGGCTATAAACCCCTGCCGGTTTTCAAGACCGGTGCATTCGACCACTCTGCCATCTCTCCGCACGGCCTGCATAATAGAGAAGGCAGTGCTCTTTGTGAAGCTTTTTTTTCAAAAAAGTGTTCAAGTGCTTAAAAAATCATTGATTTGTTTATTCTTAACTCACCCCTGAGTAAAAATCACACTAAATTGAACTTTTCTTTTTAATTATCGGTCTATTGAACTACAAAGGTTTGCCCAAATATAGAAGTCTTGGTAATCTAACTTCAGTTTAATTATCGGAACTTACAATAGGTTTCTAAAGGAGCTCTAAAATGGCATTTAATCATTCGTACAATACCGCTAGACCGGTTATGTCGACCATTGAAACAAACAAGGTACTTAAAAACACCTATTTCTTACTGGCCATGACATTAGCATTTAGTGCTGTGACGGCTGGTATCTCAATGGCATTACAACTACCTTATTTTATGGGGTTAGTTTTTACTCTTATTTCATTTGGCCTTTTATTTGTTGTAAATAAAAAAGCCGAAAGCGCGTCAGGCGTTGCATGGGTATTCGCTTTTACGGGTTTAATGGGTGCGGGACTTGGTCCGTTACTTAACCATTATGCAGCGATGCCAAATGGCCCAATGCTTATCATGCAAGCGTTAGGATCAACTGCACTGATTTTCTTTGGTTTGTCTGCGTATGCACTAAATACTAAAAAAGACTTCTCTTTTATGGGCGGTTTTTTAACGGTAGGCCTTATTGTTGTGATTGTGGCCAGCATTGTTAATATCTTCATTGGCAGCTCGCTAATGTTTATGGTATTGAATGCAGCGGTTGTATTGATCATGTCTGGCTTAATCTTGTTTGATACAAGCCGCATCATCAACGGTGGCGAAACAAACTATATTCGCGCTACAGTCTCTTTATATTTAAGTGTATATAACTTGTTTACTTCATTGCTTGCACTGCTTGGCGCAAATAATGACTAATTAAATAGTTCTGTTAAAATAGCCCCTCTTTAGGGGCTTTTTTATTGGAATAGTTTTGGCACGATTTGTACTTTCTCTGCACAGCGCACCATCGGATCATGATACCACGCAACGTTTGGTTAAATTTGCACAAGCATGTTTAACACAAGGGCATAACATTGATGCCATTTTTTTGTATCAAAACGGCGTTTTTCATGCCAGCGAGCAACTAGATTTGGCAGCTGATGAATTAGCAATTAACGCTTTATGGCAACAATTACATGAGCAAGGGATTCATCTTATGTTGTGTGTTACTGCTGCCGAAAAGCGTGGCCTTGATATAAATAATACCGGTTTTTTTGCAGTCGCAGGGTTAGCTGAGTTTGCAATGCTTGCCAGTGATGCGGATAAATGGGTGCAATTTAAATGATCAATGTATTAGTTTTAAGCCACCATAGTCCTTTCGATGATTTACATATTCGTGATGCATTAGATATGACATTAATATTCGCTGCTGTTGAGCAAAATATTAGTTGGTTATTTAGCGGCCCTGCGGTACTTGCCCTAAAAAAACATCAACAACCTGAGCATATAGGTTTAAAGAACTACTTTAAGACCATCAGAACGCTAGAAATTTACGATGTTGAAAACATTTATGTATGTGAAAAGTCTCTGCTCGAGTATGGCCTTGATAAACATAACTTGTTAGTAGAAGTAAAAGCGCTTAATTATCAGCAGCAGACTCAACTTATTGCCCAGCAACAACACATAGTGAACTTATGAGCACTTTACACATATTTTCCAAGCCACTTGGCTATTACAACACGGATCAATTAGTTAACCTGATCCAGTCAACAGACAAAGTATTATTATTAAGTGACGCATGCTTTGCTATTGCCCAATTTAGACAGCTTGCAACGCACTTATTAATACTTGCTGATGACGCCAAGGTACGAGATATCACAATCAATCAGCCCGATCACTCGCTTAGTTATGACGACTTTGTCGCACTAACATTAGCAACATCTCACTCTATTACGTGGTAATACATGCTTGAATTTAATAATCAAATTATCGACACGGATAAACAAGGTTACTTACTTGATCACTCGTTATGGAGTGAACAATTAGCCTGCGTTATTGCCGAGCAAGAAAACATTGAATTAACCTCCCAACACTGGGAAGTGATTCATTTTGTGCGTAATTTTTATTTGGAGTACAACACCAGCCCAGCAATAAGAATGTTAGTTAAAGCAATGGCAAAAGCACTGGGTGAAGATAAAGGCAATAGTATTTATCTGTATACTCTTTTTCCTAAAGGCCCAGCTAAGCAAGCAACTAAAATTGCTGGCTTACCAAAACCCGCACGGTGCATCTAGCAATGACAACAGCTAAACCAAATAATACAGCAAAACGCCGAAATAGCGGCCGTAGCTATAATCGCGGTGCAATTACAACCAAAAAAGTGAATAACTCAATAAAGCGCGAGATAAAACCAGCCATTGCCGCCAGTGAGCGAAAAATTGTCTTATTTAATAAACCATTTGATGTGCTGTGCCAGTTTACTGATGAAGCAAACAGACAAACCTTAGCTGACTTTATTACCATTAAAGATGTATATGCTGCAGGACGATTAGATAGAGACAGTGAGGGCCTGCTATTGCTCACTAATTGTGGGAAATTACAAAACACTTTAACAGCGCCAAACAAAAAAACCAGTAAAACTTACTGGGCACAAGTTGAAGGTGAACCAACTGATGCAACAATTAAACAACTGTGCCAAGGCGTCGAGCTCAAAGACGGATTAACATTACCAGCAGTTGTTAAACGCATAGATGAGCCAACTTTATGGCCACGTAATCCTCCCGTTAGAGAGCGAAAAAACATTCCAACCAGTTGGCTCAGTATTACCCTTACCGAAGGACGTAATCGCCAAGTAAGAAGGATGACAGCACATATTGGCCACCCTACTTTACGTTTAATCCGCTATCGTATTGGTGACTATACGTTAAAAGGAATTGATAATGGCCATTTTAAAATAATCGCAGATGAACTATAGCTGTGCTTGAGCGCAGCTATTTCAAATATGCCTAGCAGCGCTCAGCTGATTTTTTGTATCAATCTTCACTAACAACGATACAATTACGCCCTTGTCTTTTTGCTTGGTACAAAGCTTTATCTGCCGCATCAGCAAAATAGATATAATCGCCAGTTTGGGGATTATGCAAAGTTTTAATGCCCATGCTTAGTGTTATATAGCCAACATCTATATATTCATGCTTAATAGCTAATTTATTTACTGCTTGCTGGATTTGTAATGCACTATGTAAAGCCTTTCAATATCAGTATCATTTTCTAACGCAAAGCTAAGAGCTTGTTGCCACGTTTGTCGCACCCACAAGATAATGTGGATCTGGGTAAGCATTAAGCCACCAATCATTAAGTGTTGGAACATCGTCAACAGTGTAACCGAACACATCGACAAAGCGTTGGTTTATAAGGATTATATCCTTAGTGAGCATACATACATTACACAACGGTATTGGCACTTGCATAAATAATTAACGTACTCACTCAAATCATGCTGACGGGTTAGTGGTTTATTATCTTGCGCTGAATAATCACTATTTTGCACGATAACAGCATTATTTTGACTCGTTTTTACACGCATCAATAGCGTGAAATGCCATTCTTTCCACCAGGTTGCTGACTGTGAAACGAGAAAATACTCAGACTCACTTGAAGTTTTCAAATTCACGGCAACACTTTTAAGTAGGCAATCTACTTTTCTATATTCAATTACTCCCAATTGTTGATAATTTAAAAGAATATTTTCAAAAAGCCTATACGCATCAACTCTTAAAATACTGCGCGTGTCATCAACCATCACTGTTAATTGTGATTTAGAATTACCAGCATATTGTGCAACGAAGTTAATTATTGATTGTTGATAGAAAATATAGTCCATATATATTGCCCATTAATTACGTGTGCATAAAAACATGCACTTGGAAGTACACCAGAATAATTTAAAGGAATGTAAGCAGATGAAAATATTCGGCGTGAGAAAATTCGTAAAGAGCAGTTGATTAATGTAAACAATATAAGAGTGAAATCGCAATTTAAAAATACCCTTAATAACTTTATCAGGTCCAGTAATTTACGTTATTTTAGCAATAAAACTTAGCCGCTGTTCATTAAACAAACAAAAAACTATCATGTAAGAATAAATAAGGGTAGATTTATCATCTGACAGTGTATAAAAGTGCTAGCTCTTATATATTTTAACAATCCAAAAAGACGACTTTGTGGCGCACAATATGCTTATTTTGTTAAATAACTCAAGTATGTTACTACACTGCCGTTATACATTATTGTATGAAATTAAACTCTCGACTTAAAAATACGGTATTAACTACATTATCGCGCGCATGGGATTAGATGCTAAATGGATATGACCAATGAAGAACTAAATTTTATATCAGATCTTTTCCAAGTGACGGTTCCTTCAAAATTGAGGGACAATCATACACTGACATTACAAAGCTCTATCCCTGCCAATATTGCTGAATTACTAAATAATACAAAATTAACACTACTGGCTGAAGTTGGCGATTATCAATTATGGTTTCCACTTGAAATTAGAATTGATAAAACAGGCGTTGTAACCCCTGTATTAAGCGCACCAGAGGTCATCGACACACAAGGAATAAAGCGCTGTTGGCGTGGCGAGAACCTCAATATTCAGAGCCAAGACTTTGAAGTTGAATCAATCTCAAGTACTGGACTTTTTCTAAAATCAACGACTCAAAAAGCTCCTTTAGCGATTGAGCAACAGATAAAATTAACCCTTCCAAACAAAAAAAATATTACTATCGACATCAAACCGGTACGCTTTAGTAAGCGAGGCATGGCTGCCAAGATCACTCATATTCATCAAGGGAAAGAACATCTAAGGGCTTATTTATTTGAAGCCCATAAGCGCCAAAATGCCAATTTATATGAGTCCACAAACAGCTTATAAATATAATTCACAGTTGTGTATTAGTCGCAGCTAGTTGCAGTGAGGTTAGTACAGCGATAAGCTAAACCTTTATTGTAATAAATGAAGGTTCTATGAGCGAAAATAACTATCCAATAGGTACTCAAGGCACGACTTGGAATGATAAAGATAAACAGTGCTGGTTTAACCTACAAACGATTAAACGTAGTTATCAATCTGAAGTTGTAACTTTAATCAACGAACTGGATAATAATTTCGAGGTTGAGCAATATGGTGCGCTCAGTTTTGATCCTACTCGCTACCCTCTTTTTATTATTAGATCAAAACAGTGGGCATCGAATAAACCGAGCATATTGATCACCGGTGGCGTACATGGCTATGAAACAAGCGGTGTTCATGGCGCATTACATTTTATGAAAACGCTAGGTATGAAATATGCTAAAGAGTTTAACTTACTGGTTGCTCCTTGTATTAGCCCGTGGGGATATGAAACCATTAATCGCTGGAACCCAGCAGCCATAGATCCAAATCGTTCGTTTTATTCACCAAGCCCAGCACCAGAGTCAGCAGCACTAATAAATTATATTAAAGCACAAAATATACCTTTATTAGCGCATATTGATCTGCATGAAACAACTGACACTGACAACAGTGAGTTTCGCCCTGCACTTGCGGCTCGTGATGGCAAGGTGAACACTAATTGGAATATTCCTGATGGTTTTTATCTTGTCGCTGATAGCAATAAACCTGAAGCGCAATTCCAAAAAGCGATTATTGACACTGTTGCTAATGTGACTCAAATTGCCCCCAGTGATGAAAACAATCAACTCATTGGAGTGCCATTAGAACAACATGGTGTGATCAATTATGCAGCACGAGAACTCGGTTTATGCATGGGCTTTACAAATGCACAGTATGTCACGACGACAGAAGTGTACCCAGATAGTCCGACGGCAACAGATGAGCTATGTATTACAGCACAGGTGGCTGCAATTAAAGGTGCATTAGATCACCTGCTTACAAAATAATTATTGCGAGGGTCTATTGGTAATTATATTTAGGCCCTATTCTGACATTTTTAATCTGGTTATATATTATTCACTGATTAATTAATGCAAATTGATAAAAAATTAAAAAATACCTAGACTCCGCGTTTAAATTGTATAAAATTCGCTCTCTTAAATTTTCTCACAAGGAAGCACGTTGAAATTTAGCAATAAACATGGGCAGGTTAGTTTACACCGCGATCAAAATATTATCATTGCTGATTTTTACGGTAATCTTAACGCCAGTTTAGTGACTGCATTTAGCAATGGCTTATTTGAGCAGGTTAGTCAGCTTGCCAATAAACCATGGGGATATATTAGTAATTCTCAAAACCTGTTGGCTGCAACTCCTCAGGCAGAGCAACAACTTACAGTGTTGGCCTCTGCCATGGTTCGTAATGGATGTATTGCTAGCGCTTATATTTTTGATTCAGCTATCGTAATCAATCAAATGCAACGCATTATTCACAATGCAGGCCTTAGCGTGGATGTTCGCCATCGTCTGTTTAAATGTTTAGTGCAAGCTAAAACCTTTGTTCACCAAACAATGAACGATAAAGCAGCTCAATTTCACTCTGCATAACTTAGTTACGATAAAAAACACTACTTATTGATGCCTTAATACCGCGGTCTTCTTCGGCTGTGATCACAAAATCAAGTTGGTTGAGCTTATTTGGTAAATCATAGCCATCTGCAACCACAGTGACCGGGATGCGCTTCATTTGACCAGGCTCGACAGCTGTAAGTTGAGGGCTCTGTAACTTAGCCACATCAAGACCGGTAATCGCTACTCGGTAATGCAGTAACTGTTGTGTTTTATTAATTATTGTCAAGGTGTAAGGGTTTTCAACTAAGCCCTCATAATTTACTCGATATAATGCATTACGATCACGCAGTACTGACACTTCGATTGGCGTGCGTTGAACTAACCACGCTAACATACTGACCATTAATAAAACCGTGAGTGCGCCATAACCAACCAGTTTCAACCGGTATGGATTAGTTTGCTCGCCAGCCATCTGTTTTTCGCTTGCGTACTTGATCAAGCCTTTTTGATAGCCAAACTTATCCATTGTGTCGTCACACGCATCGATACATAAACCACAGTTAATACATTCATATTGTAAGCCGTTACGAATATCAATCCCTGCAGGGCACACTTCCACACATAAATTGCAATCTACGCAATCACCTAAATCTAACGCTTTAGGATCGGCCTTACGTTTACGTGGACCACGACTTTCCCCACGCGCACTATCGTAAGTGACAAGTAATGTATCTTTATCAAACATTACAGCCTGAAACCGTGAGTATGGACAAGCAATGGTGCACATTTTTTCTCTTAAGAAACCGGCATTTCCATAAGTACAAAAGGCAAACAAAAATACCCAAAAACTAGTGATGCCCGACCATTGCAGAGTAAACATATCTCCATACAAGCTTTTAGCCGGAATAAAGTAAGCCATAAATGACGTTGCTGTAAACAATGATATGATTAACCAAGCGCTATGCTTGATTGTTTTTTTCTGCCATTTTGATAACGTCCACGCGGATTTATCTAACTTTATACGTTGATTACGTGTTCCCTCTATACGTTGCTCCACCCATGAAAACATCAGCATCCAAATTGTTTGTGGGCATGTATATCCACACCATACCCGGCCAAGCCAATTGGTAACAAAAAACAACGCAAAAGCGCCTAACATAAATAACAACGCCAAGATCATAAAATCTTGGGGCAGTAAGGTCAGCCCAAAAATAGCAAACTTTTGACTCGCAACATCTAGCAATACCGCTTGCTGGCCTTTGTATGGGATCCAAGGAATAAGAATGAATGTAAGCATGAGTAACCAACCAAGGTTACGGCGAATACGCTGGAAAAATCCTTTTTGCTCACGGATATAAATAGGCCCTTCATGCTTATAGGGCTTGATGATCATATCTTCTTCTTTAATATCAAATTTCATAATAACTACTTACTGTGACGGTTAGGCCTGTAAGTTTGCAAGTTTCAGACCAAACTGAAATTAAATTAAGCAACTGAATATTAATGAATTTTTATTTAGTAAATTCGCTAAAATCGCGATATTTAGCGAGTATCGTGATATTTAACGATTTTTACGGATCATCAACTTGCGCATTTTTGATCGTAACGTACTCTCCGGCATGCCTAATTTAACTGCCGCGCCTTGACTGCCAGAAATTTGCCAATTTGATAGCTCTAATACTGCGATGATATGCTGTCTCTGCGCTTCGTCAAGGCTCAGATCCGTGTTTAGGTTAGCGCTAGCATTGGCATCAAGTGGTTGCGATAACTGCAATACAGACTGCTTTGATAAAATAGCCTCTCGCTCTAGTACATTCTGTAATTCACGAATATTACCCGGCCAATCATACGCTTGTAGCTGTGTTATGGCTTTCTCACTGAGTCCTTTGAGCTGTTTACCAAGACGTTTATTTAATTGCGCAATCAAATTACTACACAAGTATGGAATATCTTCTTTACGCGCTTTCAGTGGTGGAACTGTGATTGGAAATACATTTAGTCGATAATATAAATCTATTCTAAAGCATCCTGACTGCACCATTGCCCATAAGTCACGATTAGTCGCAGCAATTACACGAATATTAACTTTACGTGTTTGGCTACTGCCAACACGTTCAAATTCATGCTCTTGCAATACCCGTAACAACTTACTTTGCGCTTCAAGAGCAAGCTCTCCAATTTCGTCTAAAAAAATGGTGCCATTATTAGCCAACTCAAAACGTCCTTTACGATGCTCCTTAGCCCCCGTAAAAGCCCCCTTTTCATGACCAAATAACTCAGATTCAAGTAAGCTTGGCGTAAATGCGGCGCAATTGACCTTAATAAAGGATTGCCCACTGCGCCCACTTAAGCGATGTAAGTTACGAGCGACTAATTCTTTTCCTGTGCCGTTCTCACCTAAAATCAACACCGTGCTATCGGTCGGGCTAACAAGTTTTATTTGCTCAAGCATGGTTTGAAATACGTGGCTTTTGCCTACCAAACCAGACTCTTGCCAATCTTCATTAAGTTCTGCTATCAAATAGCTATTTTGCTCTTTTAATTGCTCACTTAAGTGATTCACTTGCGCTAAAGCATCACGCAGTGCGTGCTCTGTCTGGTGTTGTTTTGATACATCGCGAAATATCGCGACAGCGCCGATCAACTGATTATTTTTATAAACGGGTGTAGATGTATATTCTACCGCAAAACAGCTGCCGTCTTTACGCCAAAATACCTCATCTTTAACATGCCGATGCTTGCCGTCAAACATAGTGCAATAAATCTGGCATTCATCTGCTGGATATGGCCGCCCGTCAGCATGACTATGATGATGGTACTGATGAATTTTTTTACCCAGCAACTCATCTGCATGCCATCCAGTCATGCGTTCAGCAGCGGGGTTTACAAATACCGCATTACCACTTAAATCAAAGCCATATATTCCCTCACCAACAGCGTTGAGTAATAAAGTTGGATCGTCTAAAAACTGTTTTATCATTGCTTACACCGAATTCGCGAAATATCGCGTTCATTATGCCTATAATGGCGAAGATTTGCACCCTAAGTGACTAAATCATACCGCTCATTAAAGCGAAACTATCCGTCGTTTTGCTTCATCATGAACCGCATCTAAAGTAACTGTAAGACTACAGCACTCATTATTAATCAATTGAAAATAATATTAATAAATACCCAACTATCATCAAGGAAAAGTTAATCAACTTGTAATTTTACTATATTAGCTTTGCAAATATGTATTAACTGCAGTGTCTGCACACTTCTTATTTAATTATTGCATAATCTTTGCTTACAATTTCATCTCTGGTAGTAGTTACATTCTTGGTTGTAACCGATTAAACTCAAAAAAAACAATATTGTAGGGATCACATGTCGTTAATTATTAACAACCTTGAAAAACACTATAAAACGGTTACTGCGGTTAATAAGCTGTCATTTGATGTGCAACCAGGAGAGATTTTTGCTTTACTTGGCCCCAATGGTGCGGGGAAATCATCATTAGTAAAAATGATCGTTGGTTTTTCCTCTCCAGATAGTGGCTCTATTCAACTCAATGATGCAGGACAAGCGTATTCATCTATTCCGGCACATTTACTGGGCTATCTACCAGAAGACCGAGGCCTCTATCCAGAAAAAACAATAAAACAAAATCTACAATTTTTTGCAGCATTACACGGCGTAAAAGATAGCGAATTTACGCAGCGCTGTGACTATTGGTTAGCTAAATTTAATTTAACCGCACGATTGAATGACCCCTTAAAATCACTTTCTAAAGGGAACCAACAAAAAATCCAATTGATCACTGCAATTTTACATAAGCCCAAATGGGTAATTTTAGATGAGCCATTTTCTGGCTTAGATCCTATTAATCAGGAATTAGTTGTTGAATTTTTAGCGCAATTAAAACAGCAAGGCATGACCGTTATTTTAAGTGCACATCAGATGGCGATGGTAGAAAAACTTGCTGATCGGGTATTGCTATTAAATCAAGGTGAAAGTGTTTTATACGGCAAACTCAGTAATATACTTCAAAGCGCGCAAAATAATAGTATTCAAGTCGTATTCAACGATCCAATTAATCAAACTTACTTTGAGCAACTATGTGAACATTATTGTGTTGAGCAAATAAAAGCACAGCAACTAACTATCACCCTAAAGCAACACCAATCACTTAACCAGTTACTTCCTCAGTTAATCAGCATCGGGGAAATATGTGAACTCAAAAATAAAGCTCAGTCACTGCATGCAATTTATTTACACGCAGTAGCTGAGCATAACGCTAAACTGGATCAAGGAACGACGCTATGAATAAATCATCGCTTACACAGCAACAGCTCTGGATTGTTGCAAAATGGGAGTTCTTGCATTTTTTTAAATTAAAACAAGAAATTATTTCGAAGTTGATCATGCTCGCTATTGCTGGAGTTATTTATTTTTTTGCCACTGCAAACAGTCAACTTGAACAAGGTTATCATTTAGCAAGCAACCTCGAGTTTAGCGTCAAAACAGAGCCTACATCGACACAATTTAAGTTTACCAAACATGATGATTTAACTGCCATCATTGCAAATTTAGCTGAGGATACTGGCTATGATGGCGTACTTAAGTTTGACCAAGCGACTCACTCATATACGTTAATAACGGCTGTAAAATCAGCATGGCAAACAACATTGCAATCGCTCCTTAGAGCGCAATTGCAACAAGCTCAATTTGATAGCTTAGGCTTAAGCGAGCAACAACGACTAGGATTGACGAAAAATATTTCAATTGAACATAGGGTACTTGACGAGCTTTTGAAAAATCAAGCTGATCGTAGTCAAACATACACAGCATTTGGGGTACTGATATTATTATTTGTTGCGATGTTTGGGATCTTTGGCCAACTCTTTGTCAGTATTACCGGTGAAAAGCAAAACCGCGTAACGGAGCAATTGCTAGCCACCATGACACCACAAACATGGATAGATGGTAAGCTACTTGGGCAAATATTACTTGCAGTAAAAACCATGATTGGCACCTTGCTATCGATTATTTTATCGATGCTATTTTTTACCGTTATCATTAAACAACAAGCCCTCAATTTAGACTTTGTTAATTGGTCATTACTGCCTTGGTTGTTAGCCTATGCGATTGTAGGTCTTGGCATCTGCGCTGCATTTATGGCTGCGATCGCAGCGGGTATTGATGATCCTAATCACAGTAGTAAAAGTGCCTTAATGATGCTGCCATTGGCACCTATTGTGATTGCATTTTTTGTTATCGATGCACCAAACAGTGTTTTAACAATCGTGCTTAGTTACTTGCCGATCACGGCATTTGCGGTTATGCCGGTGCGCATGTCATTAGTTGAAATACCAATTTGGCAAGCACTCTTATCCCTGCTTCTCAGTATTGGCTGTTTTTATTACTTACGTATATTTGCCGCTCGTATTTTTAAAATGGGTATGAATATGTACGCAAAAGAACCGAGTTTAAAGGCTATGTGGTTGAGTATCTTTAAATAACAAAACATATAGGCAGATAGCGTTGCGTTATCTGCTATTTAATGATTGTGAGTTTTGCTATTTATAAAATCAGTGAGAGCAAATAGCACACCTGATATCACAAAAGTAACATGAATTATTACTTTCCACATCAATTCATCACTTGAGTGACTAGTAGAGCTTATAAACACCTTTAACAGTTCGACTGCAGAAATGGCAACAATTGCGCTGATCAATTTCATTTTAAGACCAGAAAAACCTACTTTACCCATCCATGCAGGGCGATCTTCATGATTACCAATATTTAATTTAGAAACAAAATTTTCATAGCCACTAAAAATAATTATTAATAATAATCCTGCCAGTAATGCGGTATCAACCAAGGTCAAAATACCCACCAGTAGTTGCTCATTAGTAGCGCTAAATGTATTTATCGCCATTTGATACAGGTATTTAAAAAACTTCAAAAGTAACAGTACAATTGCAACGAGTAAGCCTATAAAAAAGGGAGCTAGTAGCCAGCGGGCTCGAAAAATAAAGCTTTCAACAAACTGTTCTAGTTTAGATGCAACACGAGGTGTGGTGTCAGGTAGTTGGCTTTGAGACATAATTATTCCTAAATTGATAGCTGGCGTAAGATAGCATTGATTAACATAAGTTTCTCATTATTTTACCGTCTCTTATTACATTATATTTGTCTTTACGATAAAAATATTTCGTTATCTTTTATTGTCATTTCGTTTAAGAATCACTTACCAACAGCATGTTGCTTGATTGGATCACTGTTGTTTTTGAATATAAAACAGCAGTCACTACATTTTTTAGGAATACACGAATGAAAAAAGCATTGCTAGCGCTTATCGTAGCGCCATTATTTGCAGTTTATGCAACTTTTGCTGTTGCTGACGATGCTGTTGAAGCTTCCGCCGAAACAATTAAAGAATACACTGAGATGTGTTTAAACTGGGCTAAAGACGACGACATCAGCAATGAAGAGCTTAAACCATACGTACTAAAGTGCGTAAATGATGAACTTGAATCAGAAGGCTATAAAAAAGTCACTGACGTAAAAATCTAACGTCAAAAATGCCTCTAAAGGCATAATTTTTGATATAAAAAAACCGGAATTGACACAAGGGTGTGCATTCCGGTTTTTTTGTTTTCAGAGCTTAGTATTCTACTCAGCGTCCTTTTTTGTTTTTGCAGCGGCTTTTTTAGGTGCGGCTTTCTTGACTGTTGCCTTTTTAGCGGCTGGTTTTTTCTTAGGTGCGGCTTTCTTCTTTGCCTCTTCAACCCACTTTCCTGCATTGAAATGTGCAGTCCAGCCTGTTGCTTTACCGTCAACCTCAGTCATTACATATTGTTCTTTATTCTTACGGCTATAACGAACAATTGCTAAGTTACCATCAGGATCTTTTACTGGTGCATCAGCTAGATAATAAAACTTAGGTGAAATACGATCTCTAAAACGCTGTAACTCTTCCACTTTAGGGGCGCGAGTTTCCCGTGATTTAGGGAAGGTATTCGCTGCTAAGAAAATACCTGCAGCGCCGTCACGTAGCACAAAGTATGCATCCGATTTTTCACACTCTAATTCTGGTAACTGAACAGGGTCTTCTTTTGGTGGCGCTGCTTCGCCGTTACGCAGTAATTTACGGGTGTTTTTACACTCATCATTACTACAGCCAAAGTATTTACCAAAGCGCCCTGATTTAAGCTGCATATCTGATGAGCATTTATCACATTCAATGATAGGGCCATCATAGCCTTTAATTTTAAACGTGCCCTGCTCAACGACATAGCCCTTACAAGCAGGGTTATTACCACAAACATGTAATTTACGAGTTTCATCTATCAGGTATGAATCCATTGCCGTTTCACAAATTGGGCAACGCTTCATTTGCATCAATGTTTCGGTTTCGACATCTTCAACGTCAGCGGCAACCGCTTCATCACCTGACACTAAGTTCATAGTGGTAGTACAACGTTCTTTTGGCGGTAAATTATAACCTGTACAGCCTAAGAAAACGCCAGTAGAGGCTGTTCGAATACCCATTTTTCTGCCGCATGTTGGACAGTCAATATCAGTTTCGACCATTTCATTTTTACGCATCCCACCTTCATCTTCTTCACCACTGGCTAAAGTCAGTTGTGTAGAAAAATCAGCGTAAAACTTGTCAAGTACCTGTGTCCAGACACGCTCACCTTCAGCGATGTCATCTAACCGGCCTTCCATTTTTGCAGTAAAGTCAAAGTTCATCAGATCAGTAAAGTTCTCAACTAAACGGTCGGTGACAATTTCACCCATTTTTTCTGCAAAGAAACGACGGCTTTCAACACGGACATATCCACGATCTTGTATCGTTGAAATAATCGATGCATAGGTAGATGGACGACCAATACCACGCTTTTCAAGTTCTTTTACTAAACTCGCTTCACTAAAGCGTGCTGGCGGCTTAGTAAAATGCTGTTTTGGATCAAGTTCAACAAGGCTTAATATCTCGCCTTCTTTAATAGCTGGTAGTGATTGATCTTCTTCGTTCTTTTTTCGAACTGCTGGTTGTACTTTAGTCCAACCATCAAAACGTAACACCCGTCCTTTGGCTCTTAATTGGAAATCGGCGGCAGTAACAGTTAATGTTGTTAAGTCATATTCAGCAGGGACCATTTGACACGCAACAAATTGACGCCAAATTAACTCATAAAGCTTTTTAGCATCCGGGTCTACGCCATCTAGGTGACCAGATAACACAGTAACACTTGAAGGACGGATCGCCTCATGCGCCTCTTGTGCATTGCCTTTTGAACTATAACTAATAGCTTCTTTTGGTAAATACTTATCACCAAACTGCTGCGAAACATACTCGCGACACATTGCAACTGCATCTTTCGACAAGTTGGTTGAGTCAGTTCGCATATAGGTGATATAACCTGCTTCATACAAACGTTGCGCTAACATCATGGTCTTTTTAACGCCATAGCCTAAACGCGTACTCGCAGCTTGTTGCATTGTTGAAGTAATTAGTGGCGCACTAGGACGACTTTTACTTGGCTTTTCCTCAACACTAACAACTTTATATTCAGCTTGCTCTAAAGATGCAGTAGCTGCCATAGCTTGCGCTTCATTGACTGGCTTAAAGGCTTTATCACCTTGCTTGAACACCTCTAAACGAAGTGCCGACTCTGTATTTTTCACATCGGCATGAATATCCCAGAACTCTTCAGGAATAAACGCTTTAATTTCACGCTCGCGCTCAACTAACAAACGTACTGCGACAGACTGTACTCGTCCAGCGGATAAACCACGGGCAACTTTTTGCCACAATAATGGCGATACCATAAAGCCTACAACACGATCTAAAAAGCGACGAGTCTGCTGGGCATAGACCATGTCGGTATTTAGCTCACCAGGGGCCTCAAAGGCGGCCTGAATGGCATTTTTAGTTATCTCATTGAATACGACACGCTTATACTTTTCTGGCTCTCCACCGATAATTTCTTGCAGGTGCCAAGCAATCGCTTCTCCTTCCCTATCCAAATCCGTTGCGAGATAGATTTGGTCGGCGTTTTCAGCGAGCTTTTGTAATTCTTGAACAACTTTTTCTTTACCTGGTAATACTTCGTAATGTGGCTCCCAGCCTTTATCTGGATCAATCCCCATTCGAGCTACTAAATTTGTATAATCACGCTGTTTTTTGTACGCGGCCTTTTCTTCTGGTGCCATTTTACGTACTTCTGCAGGTGTTTTTACAGCAGCCGTTTTGGTTTTGCCTGAACCGGAGGTAGGAAGATCTCGTACATGCCCAATAGAGGACTTGACGATAAAATCGTTTCCTAAATATTTATTAATTGTTTTAGCCTTAGCAGGAGACTCTACAATTACTAGCGATTTGCCCATAGTTGCCTATTTCTAACCAAGTATTTTAAATGTGTTTTGCCCATTTACGGGCGCGAATATTTATAGGTATATCTACAAACACCAATTGTTACAAGCTTTTAATACAAACTTTTCTGCTTTTAATGAATAATTAAACAATTATTGTCGTTAATTTAGACAAAACGGTGTTTTAAGGTATTTGCAGTGGAATATATAGAATAGCAACAAAAATGCCAACCTTATGGTTGGCATTTATTTTATTTAAATGTTTGAAACTAGCTAACCATCATCACTAATTTGTAATTGTGCAGTGGTATTGTTCTCTTTAGGCGAAGTAAATGAAAGCTTTAAAAATCCAATAGATTTTTTATTCGGCTCCGCTTCACGACTTATAGAAAGGCCAATTAATGCAGCATTTGTTGCTGAAGAATTGCCAATCACAAATCCGTCTGTACCACTGTAATCTCCGTTTTCTGTACTTATCTCAACATTTGTTTCCGCAGCTAACGGGTTATTGTAAATATCAGAGTAATAAAAATTAAAAGATAACGAAGCTAACTGAACACCCGAATCATAGCTTGCAATATTGAGCTCTGTGATATCACACATTTGATCGTTAACACTCTCCTCAAGACCAAGAATCACCTCAGATGTAGTCCCAACATCATATTGATTAGTGATGTTTTCACAGCTATCAATACTATTGGCTACTCCCAGAGCATTTATTGAAAGATTTCCAGTGGGATTACCAGCGTCATCTAACTCAATTTCAGCTAACGCCGCAGCAAACTTATTACGTAATGATTCTTTGTCAATTACAAAACGGTAATAAACTGTACTGCCGGACATAATAACTTCAAATGAACGGCGTACATCAATAAGCTCTTTATTACACATGTTAGCAGCCTGTGCTGCTTCGGTGCATAATAACCCATTATATTTGCCATCTAGTAATGTATGCATACCGTTAGAGTCTATATCACCTATTGGCTCCTCAAAATGGGCTCCGTTCGTTGCAAACTCACTACATGGATCAGTATCTGAGCCATCTGTACAGCTTTGTGCATCTTTAGTTAATGAAGCTGTCACTGGGTCATAAATTGCCGATAAACCGTCGTAAGTTCCGCTCTCATTATGATCAACGAACGCTTCATTTAAGTCATAGCCTGAATAGTATTCATTGCTATCGAATAGGCCATTACCATTAATATCAATAAAAGACTCTTGCCCTTTAGCTGTAACTAAAACTGTAGCACGTGCCCCAAGCGGTACACCTAATTCATTCGTGTTAGCATTCAAAATCCCATCAATACAAGGCGCAGGGTTATTCTTATATAAATCGCAGTTACGTGTTTCTTCAACCAATCCTGCAAAATTTGCATTTGCATTTAACTGAGTAAGTGTGACGGCATTACTTTGTACAAATGTAGGATTAGTAACGCCAACTATATCCTCCAAATATTTTGCTTTAACACGTAGCAGCTTTTTAGGGTTGTAATCAGATAATTTATTTCCCCATTTATTTTCAGTAAATGGTCTAGGGTTCTGGCTTCGCCATTGCACTGTACATGCACCATCAACAGAGAGACACTCTAGTTGTGGATTGCCCTCTTCACCATCTAAAGTACCAATAGCGCCCCCCTCTGTTGTTAAATACACTGAGGTACCATCTGGAACCGGGTTATTAAAATGGTCTGCAATGAGCACTGTTATATCAAACGTTTCATTATCGTATTGCAAAGTCTCTGTAGCATAGTTAGTAATCGAAGCGGTAAAACTATTATTATCAGGAAGCCCTGTACTAATAGAGAGTAAATCAGACACGGTGATAATTTGCTGATCCAATGACACCAACGACAAGTTACCTGTTGGACAGCTTACTCCTTGGTCACGGTCTGCCTCTGCTTTTTGGCATTGCGTATATACATCTTGCCAGCAAGTTACATTATCATTTTGATCGGCTGGTATTTGCTCATCAGGAATAAAACATGCTTGCACTCGCACTGCCATCGGCACAAAACCTGAATTCACTTGAACTCGGGCCAAGCCAGCAGCATCAGTGTCAACACTATGATGCGATAAACTGATCCCACCATTAGTAGAAGTAAGACGGAAATCTAAGCGTTTACTCGTAACATCTTGGCCAATTTTGTCGATTAATTTAAATGTTAGTTCACTATTTTCTTTACGACCAACACCACCAGTACCCTTTAACGCAATTACATTTTGAGTCGCTGAAATAAATTCAATCGACGCCACATCAGCTTCAGAAACAGGAATATTAACTGACGCTATTTCGGGCGTGCCCCCTGTTAATACTGTTGCAATAACAGTATCACCTTGTGCACTTTTACAGCCATTTGTTCTATATGTTGACGTAGCAATACCACCAATACTGATCACTTTTTCATCAACAATTGATTTACCACTCTCAACACAACTTGATGTAAACTGAACATCAAAAGGCGTTACGATTAAATCATCATTAGTATCTCTAATTTCAACAGTTATAACGGTTGTTGCACCTGCAGCTAGTGGCTGATATTGACCCTCGATTGGATTACCTAAGCTATCTAATAAATTAGGCAAGCCATTATCTATTGATACTTTTAATTCTGCCGTACTAATTGAAAATGCTTTATTTAAGTTTGTATCTTTTGCTGTAGCAGTTAGAGTACCGGCTCCACTACTTGCTCCTGGTTGTAGTTTTAATAGCGCAAATCCAAAGTTATCAGTTAAGGCTTTTCCTGAATCAGGAAGTAATTGACCTAAATCTGTAGATAACTCAGCAATAATCCCTGAAATACCATCACCACTACTGGTGTCTACAACCTTAATGAGTACGTCAATAAGTGAATCGGATGAAAATGTATTGGTCACTGTACAACCACTAGAAGGGTCTAGCGGATTTAATGCGACAGTATTGCGATTTGTATCCCAATTAGCATTACACCCTTTGAGAAGTTTAATATCTAATTCTGCTTGAGCACTTTCAACCGGAGCATCGTCACCATTTGAAACAAAGCCAGCTGTTTTTGTTATTATCTCGTTACTTTCAGATTCATAGCTTGCAACAACTTGACCAGCTCCTTTGAAGTTGCCACTGCTTAGTGTTACTACGGCTACACCATTCTGATCAGTTAATGCAGTACCTAACTCTGGGGTGATTTTACCCGTGAATTTAGATGTAAAACTAATTAATTGAGAAGCAAGTGGCACACCATCATCTCTTAATGTAGCAGAAACAACACCTTTATTATCTTTACTAACCGGATTTAGCTCTGTAAATACTGCTCCATTTTGATCTAAGATATTTAGCTCTAGAGTTATAGTACCCGAGACCCCTGTATCACTACCCTGGCCACCCGTAGTCTGAAAATCAAAAGTTCCAGAATAAGACTCCCCACCGACATTATAAGTGGCAGTCACTTTACCTGCTCCCGCATCTTTACCTGCAGTAAGTTCGATTGTCGCAATACCATCATTTTGAGTTAATGCTGAGCCTGTTGTGGGCTGTAATAGGCCAATCCCATCTGTCAGCGTGAACAAAATACGCTTGCCAGCGACTATTTCGCCATTTTGCTTTAAAGTTGCTCTTAAGTCTAAAGGCGCTTGACTTGTTACACTATTTGAAATTGCTCCGGTATCTTGGCTATAGCCTTGAAGAGTAACTGTATAAGTGTCTTGGGCTGTACTGTCTTGATCACCTGTCGACGTAAAAGTAAAAGGCTCTGTGGTGTTAAACGTTTCACCATTAATTGTGACCGACGCATTAACGGTACCGGCTCCAGCTGTATTACCCACGGAAAGGTATATTTTAGCGCTACCATCAGTTCCAGTCTTGACAGTGCCTGATTCAGGATCAAGCACACCATACCCGCCATCAGTAGTAAAAGTGACAATTACATTAGGTGCTGCTACACCATCTTTCAATAACTTAGCCACGAGCACTAAACGTTGTTCAGAAGAAACGTCGTTAGCAGCTTCACCAGTGGTTTCTGACAAACCATTAATACTTAGTGTATATGAAGGAGAATCAGTGCCCCCTCCATCAAGGCCTCCACCGTCCTTTTCAAGTGTTCCACCGCCACCACACGCAGTGATAAAAAAACTTAACAGTATGACACTGAGCCATCGCATTAAAGGCATTGCCCTCTCCCTAGCTTTGTTATTAATTATTTAAATAATACATTTACTCAATATTAACCTATAACACGCTTGGAAATCACAACTTTTATTTGTTTTTTGTTGTTTTTTTGATCCATATTTTTTTTTCATATTTATCGATTTTTTCTGTATAAAAATCTGCATGCTGGTAGGCTATGGCAAATTTATAAAAAATAGATTGTTACTATGTCAAAAATCCGTTCAATGAGTTTAACCACCCGTATCATGATAGGTATGTTTCTGGGGGTTGCTGTAGGCTTCATATTCCAAGCAATATTAGCTGGCGAAGACGATTATCTAATCCCACTTGGATTATTCTCTTTGCCAATTAAAGGCTTTTTTGTTGATGGTTTATTTCATATTGGTGGACAAATTTTTATCGCCAGTTTGAAAATGTTAGTTGTACCACTGGTATTTGTTTCACTTGTTTGTGGTACATGTAGCTTAAGTGATCCGAAAAAATTAGGCCGTTTAGGCGGTAAATCAATCGCTCTTTATCTTATTACTACCGCAATTGCAATTACGGTTGCGATTACCTTGGCATTATTAGTTAATCCAGGGGAAGGGATTAACTTACCTTCTGAAGCGACGTATAGCGCAAAAGAAGCACCAACTCTTGCACAAGTAATCATTGGCATGTTCCCAACCAATCCAATTGATGCCATGGCCAGTGGAAACATGTTACAAGTTATTGTATTTGCATTACTATTTGGTATTGCCATGGCACTTGGCGGCAGTGCAGGTAAACGAGTAGCGGTTGTTTTTGAAGATTTAAATACCGTGATTTTAAAATTAGTTACCTTATTAATGAACGTAGCTCCTTATGGGGTATTCTGTTTAATGGCAAAGCTCTTCACTACTATCGAGTTGAACTTGATAGTCAGCTTAGCTAAATATTTTGGTGTTGTTGTGGCTGCATTATTTTTCCATGCATTTATTAATTACAGTTTATTACTGAAATTTTTAACTGGATTAAACCCTGTTATCTTTTTGAAAAAAATGAAGCATGCCTGTTTATTTGCATTTAGCACTTCAAGTTCAAGTGCAACAATGCCTATTACACTTGAAACAGCCACTAAAAAATTAGGGGCAAAAAATTCAGTTGCGTCATTTACAATTCCACTCGGTGCCACTATTAACATGGACGGTACAGCAATCATGCAAGGTGTGGCTACGGTATTTATTGCACAAGTCTTCAGTGTTGATCTAACAATTTCAGATTACTTAATGGTAGTTTTAACCGCCACTTTAGCGTCTGTAGGCACCGCTGGTGTTCCTGGCGTAGGATTAATCATGCTTGCCATGGTCCTGAATCAAGTTGGTTTACCTGTTGAGGGCATTGCCATAATTATTGGCGTTGATAGGTTACTTGATATGACCCGCACAGCGGTCAATGTAACGGGCGATTGCATGGTGACATGTGTAGTGGCTAAATCTGAAGGTGAACTAGATGAGGCCGTATTTAACGACCCTAATGCAGCAAAAGACTTAGAGGATTATCACAAATCAACTGACTAAAGTTGTGCGTGTAATAATGAAAAAAACCCGCAAATTTGCGGGTTTTTTTATCATTTAATAACGGAAACCTTTATGGGTTTAACCCTTTTAAACGAGACAATAATGATATACCGGTTTTGTTAACAGTGTTACTCAACCCGATAGCAAGCTTGTCGCTTAAGCTCTTTTTAACTTTATATTTAATTTTATATATTTTTCGCTCATCTTGATACTTAAGCAATGTGTCATCACTGGTTTCTATGGTATCGACTAGACCTTTTTCAAGCGCTTGAGTCGCAAACCAGTGCTCACCTGTTGCCACTAAGTTAATATCTAAACTTGGCCGTTGACTGCTAACAAACTGTTTGAATAAGTCATGAGTTTGCTCTATTTCTTCTTTAAACTTCTCCCGTGCTTTATCTGTATTTTCACCAAATAAAGTTAGGGTACGTTTAAACTCACCCGCAGTGATTTGTTCAAAATCAACATCGTTTTTCTTCAGAATTTTATTAAAATTTGGAATTTGTGCTATCACACCAATAGAGCCAACGATAGCAAACGGTGCGGCAACAATTTCATCAGCGACACAGGCCATCATGTAACCACCACTGGCAGCAACTTTATCAATCGCAACCGTAAGGTGAATACCTCTATTTTTAATGCGTTGTAGCTGGGAAGCAGCAAGTCCATAGCCATGAACTACCCCGCCACCACTTTCTAGCCTAACCAACACTTTGTCTTGCTTAGGATCGGCAATTGCAACAATTGCGGTAATTTCTTCACGTAAGCTATCGACTTCATTAGCATCCATACTACCATTAAAATCAAGTACATATAATCGTGGTTTCGACTGTTCATCAGTGCTTTTTTTAGCATCATTCTTTTGTGCTTTATGGTGTGCTTTTAATGCTTTTTTAGATAAGGTGCTTGCAATAAAATCATTTTTCAAATCATCTAACTGCTCAGAAATATCATCAATCTCAATCTCACCTTTTTTACTTTTAGGCTTTATCGCTGCAGCGACACTAATTAATATTACCGCAGCGGCGGCAATCACAAATGTCGCCGTTTTAGCTAGAAACAGCCCGTACTCATATAGAAATTCCAATCGTATTCTCCAAACAAAAATTTGACCTAATTTACCATTCAAACAAAAAAAAGCCACTTTTCAGTGGCTTTTCATTTATTTTAATACTCTAAAAAGTTAATCAGTGACAATCTCGGTATTTTGAATAGATAACGCACGACCTCGAGTTACTAAGTAAGTTGCAATCTGTAATTGCATTTCACTTGTCGCGGCAGCGCTTCCTTCAGCCGTCGCGCCTGCGGCTGCATTCGGTGCAGGTGTAAGTACTGAGCTGTGATGCCCTTTGGTAAATTTAACTAAATAACTCATACCATCGTCAGTAGGCGCTTGCGACTGGGTTACTGTCGTTAAACCCATTAAGTTAGCAAGTGGCAGTGAGCCTGCAATTGGATTGTTTACAGTCATTGGTGGAATCACTTGGTCTGGTTTATTTCCATTAACTTCTCCATCTCCAACTACCACATTCATATAAACAGGTGTGCCAAGCGCTTTTATAGCAGATGCATAGTTTGTAGGATCCCCGCTATCAAGTGCCGTCTGTGCTGCAAATGAGAACTGACTCATTACACCTTGAATGTTAGCTAGCTTAGTCATTTCACCAGCTGCATTTAACGAAGTGTAATATTCTCCATACCCACATGAAATACTCTCGCTCGTAGAAACTGCTTCACCACAATTTGATACAGCAGAGCTCTCTCTATAAGCTTGGAACTCAGCAGATTCAGATGTCCCAGCTGATAGCAATACTGAGCCTTGAACAAATGGGCCAAAACTCGCCGATTCTAGTAAGAAGCTGGCTATCCCACCACCACCGCTAGCAAGTGCGACGCTATTGACTTTGAACAGACCATCAACTTGGCTATCTAAAGGTGTATTTGCTTGAGTAACAAAAGCGGGAGCAACTACTGAGCCTAATGAATGTCCAATAAACACTACATCAGAAGTGTTAAGTGATGTATCGTTTGTAAAGTTTAGACCAAGACGTAAAGCAAGTAAATCAGCTGCAGACTGTCTTAAATTGTCACGTGCTACTAGTAATGATTGCAAATTCATATACGCCAGGACAGAGCCTGTTGATGCATTAAAATCATCATTACCATCGTCATCCACGTCAATACCACGTTCACCATGCACTGGATGGTCTATTGAGGCCGTTGCAAAGCCTTGAATCGCTAAACTAGCCGTTAATGCCAGCATATCTTCTTTTTTAGAAGTAATACCATGTTGCATTATCACCACCGGCCAACCACCAGCTGGCATTTCAAGTGCCGACATACCAAGACTTTGTGTTCTGATAAAATTTATTACAGGCAAAATAGGTTTTGTTATCTGAACAGTTACTTCTTGCTGGCTTTGCACTTTTGGGATCGGATTGTATTTTGTTAAGTGGCGAGTAATATCAATTTTCGGGTAATCATGTAATCTCCCCTCACTTAAACCTTGGCAAAGCGGCTCATATGGACCAACATCAAACATTGTAGGATCAATTTCATCTTCTTTTCCTGCTTCGCGCAGCGCTTGATCAGCTGCTTGCTGATTAAGAACGGCAACTGGGCTTGAACACATGCCTTGCCAATATGTGTCAGCCAAATTTGAAATTTCTTTTCCTTCAGGCTGAGATAAATACATAGGTAGTGTCACACTACCTTTTTGATATTGAACACCTGCAAATGCTGGCGAAAGTCCAGTAACACCTTGTGAAGCAAAGACTTGCTCAACCGTTAGCAGTGGTTGCTCTGGGATTTGAACCATTGGTGTTGGCAAGGCTGGGTTTTGCAGGCTTGCTGCTAGTAACTTTTTAATAGTACCAAGTACCGGACCAACAGACTGAATCGTCATCGCCCCACTAAAAATAATATCATCTTTACTAATAGTGCCACCTGACGTGACCACATTTTCATAACTGTTTACCACGCCTTGAAGCGCTAATTGGCTCTCGGTGATCAGTGGGGTCTCTTCACTAACCAAACCATAAGTTGATGAAGGCTCGATAGAACGCCCTAATGAGTCTTTAAGCTCAGTCGTCAGCACATTAATATACGAGCTGCCAGCTTTAAACGGTTTTAATGGAATAATAGCAACCGCATTGCCACTTGCTTTAGTGATGAAATCAACGCCAAAGGTTAATTCACCTAATAGTTTACATCCGGCTCCAGCGGGTACCGCTGCGCAATCTGCATCTGTTAAATTAGCGCCCATAACAACTTCAAAAATACGCACAGATCCCGGCGCACCAGCCGAACTTTCATCAAGGCTAACATTCGCAGGAAAGGTAAGATCTATTTTATAAGGAACTTGGCTAGACCAGCCATCAAGTGCACCTAGTGCCAGGGACGGGTTAGCATAGGCGCTTCTTGGCACTGATACACCATTAGCACTCAACTCACCGGGGATATTAATAGTGCCATCTTTTGTACCACTCATTAATAAATCATTTGGTACTGAAATAACCCCATTTGCGGGATCAAACTTAACTGTAGCTGATGGAATAACTGGTGGTGTATCATTTTTAACATCTTCTAACGTTTCACCGCCGCCACAACCAGCTAGAGCAGCTGTAATTGCAAGTGAGAGTAGCATTTTTTTCATATTGTTTGCTCCGCACGTAATCTTTTTTTTATGTGTGTTGATAAATAAGTGTAGCTAATTTTGTTACTAATTCTTTTAAGTTTTCGCGTAATATTTAGTTAAAATAATGTAATTAGGTTATTAATAAGACATTAGACCAGTTAAAGTTAACGTAAAGTTTCAAATTTCGCCACCTTATTTTGCAATAAATTCGATAACTTGGTGTTTTGCTATGTTAAAATCAATCAAATTGATTTTTTGGACCTTTATTATGCAAACCTATAAAGCGGCTGATAATGCCCTACAAGACAAAGTGATCTTAGTAACTGGTGCAGGTGACGGCATTGGCCGAGTGGCTGCAATAACTTATGCCAAACATGGCGCAACGGTTATATTATTGGGTAAAACCACCAGCAAACTGGAAGCCGTATACGATGAAATCATTGCCGTTGGCGGGCCAAAACCTGCGATTGTACCGATGGATTTAAAAGGTGCAAGCAAACAAAACTTTCGTGATTTAGGCGCTACCATTGAACAGCAATTTGGTAAACTAGATGGCTTGCTCAATAATGCAGGAATAATTGGCTCACTGGGTCCACTTGAGCATTTTTGTTCATCAACGTTTGATAACATCATGAAAGTGAATGTTACCGCTCAAGCGATGATCACAAAATATATGTTTCCAGTTTTACGTAAATCTCCAAGTGCTTCAATTATTTTCACCTCTTCTGGGGTTGGTCGCCAAGGTCGTGAGTTTTGGGGCGCGTATGCCATTTCAAAATTTGCAGTTGAAGGAATGATGCAAACATGGGCATGTGAAGTTGGTAAAACGAATATCCGGATAAATTGTATTAATCCCGGCGCCACCCACACAGCTATGCGTGCCAGTGTCTATCCAGGCGAAGATCGCGATAAACTAGCCTGCCCTGAAGACTTAATGCCAACTTATTTATACTTAATGAGTGATGATTCAAAAGACGTCAATGGTCAATCATTAGACGCGCAAACAAAGAAATAATACCAGTCGTGTTAAGTTACTGACCATTTATAGCGACAGATAAATACAGTGATAACAAGGCAGGAATTTTGACATGTAGTTGTTCTACATAAAAAATCCCTAACGCAGTTAGCACTTTATTTAGCCCGCTAGAATGGTTAAATATTTAAGTCGATTGGTATAAACCAAGTACTAAACATAAAAAAGCCGCTAATTAGCGGCTTTTTTAATGCAAGGCAGATATTAACGGCGTTTAGTTTGTTTAACGCGATTATTATGTTTTTTGACTGCTTTACGAATTTGATTAATTTTAGCGCGCTTATCTTTGCGTTTTTCAGGCATAACAGATAATTTTGTTTGCGTTTCACGGCCAAGCTTAACTGTTTTACGTAAGTAATTTACAGTCTCTAAATCTAGCTCAGCCCAACCACCTTGTGGTAGACGTTTATCGAGCTCTAATTTACCATAACGAATACGAATAAGGCGAGAAACCTCAACGTCTTGAGACTGCCATAAACGACGAACTTCACGGTTACGCCCTTCAGTCAGCGTTACATTATACCAGCGGTTAATACCTTCGCCGCCCAGTGGTTTAATAGTAAGAAATTTTGCCATACCATCTTCAAGCTCAACCCCTTTGGTTAAATTTTTGATAGTTTCTGCTGTTACTTCACCAAATACACGTGCTGAATATTCACGCTCTACTTCGTAACTTGGGTGCATTAAGCGGTTAGCAAGCTCACCATCATTGGTGAACAACATTAAACCTGCTGTATTTATATCTAAACGACCAACAGCAATCCAACGTTCACCATCAACGCGCGGCAGGCGGTCAAATACCGTTCTACGTCCTTCAGGATCTTTACGTGTACATAACTCACCTTCAGGTTTGTTATACATAACAACGCGACAGATACGTTCAGCTTTTTCTTCAATTTTTACCGTATGGCCATCAACACGGATCTGGTCGGTTTCTTCAACACGATCACCCAGCTTTGCTACTTTACCATTAACACTGACACGATTTGCATCAATGTATTTTTCCATCTCACGTCGCGAACCTACGCCCGCTCTTGCTAAGACTTTTTGTAACTTTTCACCTTGTATACTCATTCGGATAGTTCTCTCACAGAAGGATCACTCAATAACTGGTCAATTTTACTTTGCTGCTGTTTTGGCAGTAGCGGTAAGTTATCTAAACCTGTTAACGAAAAATAATCTAAAAATTGTTTGGTTGTGGCATATAAAGCGGGCCTACCTGGCACCTCTTTATGACCAACAACATGTATCCACTCACGCTCGAGCAGACTTTTAATAATAGTTGAGCCTACGGTCACTCCACGTACTTGCTCTATCTCGCCCCGAGTTATCGGCTGACGATAAGCAATAAGCGAAAGAGTTTCTAATAGTGCACGGGAATATTTAGGCGCCCGTTCTTGCCAAAGGTTATTTAACCAAGGGGCTAAGCTGGCACACGCCTGAAATCTAAATCCACTACCGACTTCAACTAAGCGAATACCACGGGTTTGATAATGAATTTGGATCTGTTCAATCGCGAGGTTAATACGTGTCATAGACACACTTAACTCAGTTAATACGGTGTCTTTTAAATGCCGTTTACTGACTGGTTTTCCCGCAACAAAAATCGCCGCTTCAATGATCTCAACAAGCTGCTCATCACTGATTCGTTTCGTAGCCATTTTCGTAGCAGATTTTGTCACCATAGGCACCAAGACGTTGCGGTATATTCAGCGCGCTATTATGCCAGATCAATACAAAGGTTGGAAAAGTTATTCTATAAAAATGTAAAATAGCAGCGATTAAAGCGCTGCTATTGTAGATAAACGAGCTAGTGCGTTACATTTTTAATCAAATTGTCGCACCTTGATATCGTTTCACAAACTCAGTAACCACTTCACCATTACAAATCAATGAGTTTAAGTTTGCTATTTTTTCTTTCACTGGAGCCAAACCTTGCTTCAAGGCAGTAATACATAGCTGTGTTTCTGCCTGTGAGTTTTTAGCAAACACTTCAATTACTTTTTCTTGGCGAACTTTATCATCCACTTTTTTTGCAATATCACGAATATCATCACCATTACACAAAATACTTTTTGAATAACGTGATAAATACACCCCGTGCTGGGCTGCAACTTTGCGTGCTGCAGTAAATCCTTCGTTAGCACTGATTGAGCATAATTTAGATTCAATTTTATGATCAGCATTATAATAATGTGCTGCACTGGCAGTCTCAGAGAAAGCAGTCGCTGCGACGAATAATGCTAATAATTGTAGTTTCATGATTTACCTTTAAGTGGAGTTATATTGTGAGCAATTTTTGCGCATTATATAGACCGAAGTTTACAAATCAACCGAATTATCTATTTAATTTTTTATTTAAAAAAGCGTTAACAATGTTTAATAAAAATTCATACTTTGTTCAACAATTGAGCGGCTTATTATTATAAATAAGCGCATGTACCATACGCTAATTGATGGTAGAATTTGCCATAATCTGCAAAAGATAACTCTAATTAAAGGTCAAGCCATGAAAGTAATTTCATTTAACATTAACGGGCTGAGAGCTCGTCTGCACCAATTACAAGCAATCATAGATAAACATCAGCCTGATATAATCGGCTTACAAGAAATAAAAGTACATGATGAAGCTTTCCCACTCGAAGATGTTCAAAATATGGGTTACCACGTTTATTTTCATGGTCAAAAAGCACATTATGGCGTAGCTATGTTATGCAAAACTGAACCTAAGTCTGTGGTTAAAGGATTCGCAACAGATACTGATGAATCACAAAAGCGCATGATCAGCGTCACTGTTAGCCAAGAAAATGGCCGTGATCTAACCGTAATGAATGGCTATTTTCCACAAGGCGATAACATTACTCATGAAACAAAATTTCCGTATAAGCGACAGTTCTACCGTGATCTAATGACTCACTTACAAAGCCACCACAGTAACGACGAGGATGTCATTGTCATGGGCGACATCAATATTTCTCCTACTGATCTTGATATTGGCATTGGTGAGGTTAATCGCAAGCGTTGGTTAAAAACTGGCAAATGTTCATTCCAGCCTGAAGAACGTCAATGGCTTGCAACCTTGCTAGATTGGGGCTTTACAGACACCTTCCGTGAACTTCACCCAGACACAAGCGAACAGTACTCTTGGTTTGATTATCGCTCTCGAGGCTTTGATGATAATCGTGGTCTACGCATTGACGTTATCCTAGCGACTCCAACTTTGGCTGCTCGTTGTATTGAAGCGGGAATTGACTATGAATTACGTGGTATTGAAAAGCCATCAGATCATGCGCCAATATGGTCAACCTTTAGTTAACGCTAATGGATAAGCTAACGACAATCCCGATAATAAGCATTGAACTTCAGGCAATTGCTTGGCTTGTTATCGGCTGTATTTTTTGGTCGAGTGTCAATAAGTCACACTACCAACATTTAATAACCACGCCAGCCCGTCAAACAGGCCTATTTGTCTGTGCGTTAGCATTTGCCTTATTGTGGCGAATTAAAGCCGGCATATTACCCGGTCTTGAACTGCATATTTTAGGTGTAACTGCCATAACGCTTATTTTAGGCTGGCGCTTTGCATTATTGAGCGCAACCCTAGCAAGTCTGCTATTAACGGCTTTCAATCAAATAAGCATTGCGCAATTACCTATCCACTTATTGTTAACCGCTTACTTACCCATTTTAGTCAGTTATGGGGTATTTATACTGTGTTATAACCTATTACCACGGCATTTTTTCATTTACATTTTTGTATGTACTTTTATTTGCGCCGCTTTCATCGCCTGCTTTAAGATTATCACCATTAGCTTATTTTATTATTTAACCGGCAATTACAATTGGTTTGAATTAAGTGAAAACTATCTCTATTTATGTGTCATTATTTGCTTTCCTGAAGCGATGTTAAACGGCATGGCCATTACCCTATTGATCACCTATCGCCCACATTGGGTAACAACATTTTATGATAAGGATTACCTAGATCCATGAGTCTCGATTACCAATGCCCGCTCTGCCAACAATCGCTTGAGTTACATGCCAAAGTGCTAAAATGTATTAACAACCATAGCTTTGATACTGCAAAAGAAGGCTATGTGAATTTATTACCTGTGCAACAAAAGAACTCTAAGCAACCTGGCGATAATCTTGACATGGTACAAGCAAGGCGTGCTTTTTTAACCACTGGGCACTACCAGTTTTTACAACATGCCGTTGCACAGCGAGTTGCTCTGCAAGCACCACAACAGGTAATTGATTTAGGGTGCGGGGAAGGTTTTTATACTCATGCGATTGCCAATGCATGTACTGCACACGTTTATGGCGTCGATATATCAAAATCAGCAGTTAAATATGCTGCAAAGCGATACAGTAATTGTAATTTTAGCGTTGCATCAATCAGCCAAGCTCCATTTAATGATGGCTCAGCAGATGTATTAGTGAGTATTTTTGCCCCATTATTTGATGCTGAATTGGCTCGATTAGCAAAACCAGACGCTACATTGGTAGTTGCAAGCCCTGGCCCTTGGCATTTAAAAGAACTCAAGCACTATATTTACCGAGACGTCAATGCGCATACACCGATTGCTGCGCCTGTAGGGTTTGAGCTTATAGAGCAAACATTATTAGAACAACAGATAAGCTTGTCATTTAAAGATGTGAAGAACTTGATCACTATGACTCCCTTTGCTTGGAAGTTTCGTCCTGAACATTGGCAACAACTAGAACAACAAGGTGAGCAAGTCGTCACCCTGTCATTTTATGTTAGTCAATTTAAACGTGTTACAGATTCTCTCGGGTAAACGCGCGGTCCATTTTATCAAACATATCATTGAGTAAATGGGCCAACTCTGCATAACGTGGTTTATCTTTAGGGACATGCCCTTGGTAGCCATTGGCTACCATTTTCGTATGGAGCTCTTTATACCAATGCTCCATCGCAGGCTCAAGTACAGTATCTGCACGCTTGCCTAACCACAGCAATCCCTGTAGCGGTAGAGATAAAAAAAACAACGCGATAGCGACTGCTTGAGGTAAAAAACTGCTGCCTAAATAATTAATTTGCATAAATAAAGTGAGCATTGCCAAAATCGGCATTACTGTAATTGCCAGCTCGGTGGCTTTGATCACTCTAAACTCCGTGAACAGAGGCGCTAATTCTTTACGCATAGGCCATTTTTTTGCATATTCACGACCAGTTTGGACTTGTGACATCACACTTTTTTGCATCATGACTCCTAGGTGTCGCTGGTATATTTATTAATGTTACCGCAATGAGTGTATCATATTCACGGTAACATTCCTGTGTAAAATCCCTTCCACCTTTTTCGTCCAAAACGTGTTTTTGATCATGGTTTAAACTTACCTTAAAACAATTAATGAGTTAAAATAAGCGCACGTTAAGTCAACTAGACTTTAGTATAGTCATTACAGATATCCATAGCAATTTATCGACCAATGACTCTTTTACTTTAATCACTATGCTCGAGTACTTGGTTATATAACAACTAAGCTTAATGCGCAATTGTCAAAAAATGGGATCCTGTTATGTCTTCGCAATCATCACCTCACCATGTTCTTGTACTGAACTGTGGAAGTTCGAGTTTAAAATTCGCTATTTTAGATGCCACCACATCTGAAGAAATCATTTCAGGTCTTGCTGAACGCCTAGGCTCATCGTCGCCATCTGTGAAATACAAATACCTTGGCAAAAAACAACTGATTGAACTTGCGCCTAATCAAGCTCACAGTGCAGCAATCGATACCTTAGTTAGCCTTATCAACGAACACCATTTAGCTGAAAACCTTATTGCAGTAGGTCATCGCGTGGTTCACGGCGGCGAGCACTTTACTAAATCGGTACTGATTGACGACGATGTAATTAAAGGAATCACTCAAGCCGCTACGCTTGCGCCATTACATGGGCACGCTAATTTATTAGGCATTGCTGCTGCGCAAGCATCATTCAAGGGACTACCGCAAGTAGCAGTGTTTGATACCGCGTTTCATCAAACCATGGGCAATGTTGCCTATTTATATGCCCTCCCTTATAAACTTTATACTGATTATGGTGTTAGACGTTACGGCTTTCATGGTACCAGCCATTATTATGTTGCAGGTCAAACAGCAGTCCTTTTAAACCAGCCTATTGAGCAAAGTAATTTTATCAGCGCTCACTTAGGTAATGGCTGCTCTGTGTGTGCAATTAAAAATGGCAAAAGTGTTGATACCAGCATGGGCTTAACTCCACTAGAAGGCTTAATGATGGGCACCCGCAGCGGAGATATTGATCCGGGTTTATTTAACTTTTTAACCACCCAACTTAACTACGATGCACAACAAATTGATGACTTATTAAACCAACAAAGTGGCTTACTGGGTATCAGTGAACTTTCTAATGACTGTCGTACAATAGAAGAAGCTGCTGTTGCAGGAAATGAAAAAGCCATTTTAGCATTGGAGATGTTTTGTTATCGTTTAGCAAAACAAATAGCCGCATTTATGGTGCCATTGCAACGCCTTGATGCGTTAATTTTTACCGGTGGTATTGGTGAAAACTCCGATATTATTCGTGATAAAGTAATAATACAACTGAGCTATCTTGGCCTTGATTGCGACAGTACAGCCAACCTTGCAGCCCGATTTGGCACACAAGGGGTTATCAGCAGTAATAATGCAAAAACAAAAGCAGTAGTAATGCCAACAAATGAAGAGTGGGTCATTGCTCTTGATGCCGCCTCAATTGCACAGGAGTTATAATTATGGCACGTCGAATTATGCTAGTACCTATCTCTACTGGGGTTGGTTTAACATCGGTCTCAGTCGGATTAGTGCGTGCGTTAGAACAAAAAGCGGTCAAAGTTAATTTTTTCAAGCCCATAGCCCAGCCTCGCTCAGGTGAAACGGGCCCTGAAAAATCAACACAAATTGTCACCCAAGGCTCACCTATTACACCACCTACTCCTTTTGCGCTTGATTATGCAGAGCAAATGATCGGGGATGGAAAAGGTGATGATTTACTTGAAGAAATTGTTGAGCGCTTTGAAAATGCCATAGGCAACGATGTAGTCGCAATTATCGAAGGTATGGTCCCTACTCGCCGCCAACCTTATGCAGGTAGAGTAAACCGCGAAATAGCACAAACTCTCGGCGCTGACATTGTTTTTGTGCTCACTCCTGGTAATGACAGTAACGATCAAATTGAAGACCGCCTAGAAATTGCAGCCGGGTATTATGGCAGTGTTGACCATGCCCGCGTATTAGGCTGTATTTTTAATAAAGTAAATGCACCACTGGATGATGAAGGCAGAGCACGCGCAGATCTCGTGGAAGCACATAAACCAGACGAGCTTGACAATGAGCTCAATCGCTTAGCATCTTTACCTATTTTTAGAAAACATCCGTTTATGTTACTTGGCTCGATCCCATGGGATTTTGAGCTGGTTGCTCCGCGCGTTAAAGATTTATGTGCGTATTTAAAAGCTGACGTGATCAACGAAGGTGATATGGCTCATCGTCGTCTACGCCGCGTAACATTTTGTGCCAGAACAGTGTCAAATATCTTAAATCATTTTACCCCAGGCGCACTGCTGGTGACCCCAGGCGATCGTTCAGATGTGTTAGTTGCGGCCTGTTTATCAGCCATGAATGGCACTAAATTAGGAGCTATCTTATTAACTGGTGGTTTTAAACCTGAGCCACGGATCATGACCTTGTGCGAACAAGCGATGGCCACCGGCCTGCCAATCCTCAGTACAGATGCTGACACCTGGCGTACTTCATTGCTACTGCATAACTTTAATATGGAAGTACCGTGCGATGACGTACAACGAATTGATAAAGTAAAGCATCATAATGCCAGCCATATTGATTCTGACTGGTTAGATACGCTTGCTAAAAGTGTCGGCAAAACTCGTAAAATGTCGCCTCCAGCATTTCGTTATTTACTCACGGATAAAGCCCGCCAAGCGGCAAAAACTATAGTGTTACCTGAAGGCAATGAGCCTCGCACAATAAAAGCCGCCGCTATTTGCGGTCAACGTGGTATTGCGAAGACCATTCTATTGGGCGATCGAGAAGAAATTGAACGTATCGCTATACAACAAGGTGTTGAGCTAAACGAAAATGTAACCATTATCGAACCTCATGATGTGATCAACGACTATGTTGCGCCTATGGTTGAAATTCGTAAAAGCAAAGGCCTGACTGAAGTGGTTGCCCTTGAACAGCTCCAAGACAACGTTGTGCTTGGCACTATGATGTTAGAGCGTGGTCAAGTCGATGGTCTGGTCTCGGGTGCAGTAAATACAACCGCCAACACTATTCGTCCGCCGCTGCAATTAATAAAAACAGCACCAGGGTCATCATTAGTCTCGTCGGTGTTTTTTATGTTGCTGCCTGACCAAGTACTGGTATACGGGGATTGTGCCATTAATCCTGATCCAACCGCTGAGCAATTAGCCGATATTGCCATTCAATCTGCAGACTCAGCCGCCGCATTTGGTATTGAGCCACGAGTAGCGATGATAAGCTACAGCACCGGCACGTCAGGCACTGGGGCTGATGTAGAAAAAGTCCGTCTGGCAACAAAGTTAGCGCAACAAAAACGCCCTGATCTGATCATCGATGGCCCATTACAATATGATGCGGCGATTATGGAAAATGTCGCACTTAAAAAAGCACCAAATAGCCCAGTGGCTGGTAAAGCGACGGTGTTTATATTTCCAGACTTAAATACCGGTAATACCACTTATAAAGCGGTGCAACGAAGTGCTGATTTGATAAGTATCGGCCCAATGTTGCAAGGTATGCGCAAACCCGTCAATGACTTAAGCCGCGGTGCTTTGGTTGATGATATTGTCTATACCATTGCACTTACTGCTATCCAAGCGGCACAAGCCGAAAACATTTAACACCATGGGTAAAGTGATTGCATGATGATCACTTTACCCTGTGCATTTCTTTAGCTAATAATAATTATAAATAAAATAAATAACTTAGCGTTGTTATACCTCCCTATTCCCAACCTTATCCACAGAAATTGTGGACAACATTGCTCTTTTATTTAAGTAAGATAATCTATACTATTGATCAGTATACACAGATGGGAAGTCTCACAATTAAAAAAGGGGTAGCAATGTCTAAGCAAACGTTACAACTGCATAGTACGGCCTTTACCATTCATAGCCTTGATGTTGATAGCGAGATCCCCGCTGCTTTATTCAAACAATCAATGTTTATTATCGCCAAAACCAACGATGAGTTATCTATTGTTTGCCCTAGCCAGTTCGCCATTGAAAGCCTTGATGCTGAGCACGATTGGCGCGCGTTAGAAGTGATCGGTCCACTGGGTTTTTCATTAACCGGAATAATGGCAAATATTTCTGGAGTTTTAGCCAGAGCAAATATCTCTATTTTTGCTATTTCAACCTACGACACCGATTACGTTTTAGTAAAACAACAGCGTATTAAAGATGCCATCAGCGCGTTAAAAAAAGATGGCTATCAGTTTCTCAATGAGCCCAAATTAACATAATGAAATACACGGATATTAGTTATTTACCACAACGTCAGTTAGCGGCTAACAGCATTGCAATTTGTAGCCCTTTTAGTGGTAAAGTTGCCCCATTAAGCGAGCACCCAGAACCCTTCTTTAGCTACGGCACACTTGGCCCAGGGATTATGGTTGCCCTGAGCAATCATAAAATATTAGCGCCCTTTGATGGTACATTAATGCAAGTAAAAAATGCCGGTACTGAATTTATTTTACAAGCCAACAATGGCTTAAAAGTGCTTCTAAATTTATATTTAGACCAACAGCAACACATTAAACACATTAAACACACTCATATAGCCCAACTCAACGGCAGTAAAATAACCAAAGGGCAACGGCTCGCTTATTTTGATCTTAGAGATCTCAATAGCCCCTTACTTGCCAGCCTTATTTTACTTAACGGGCATCAACTTAAACCAATACATTATTCTTTATCTCAGGTTACAGCTGGGGTAGATACTCTTTTAACACTAACTAAGAAGTAATTAATATGACGACTCTTTACGGCATTAGTAACTGCGACACTATAAAAAAAGCCAAAAAATATTTAACCGATAACAACATTGACTTTAATTTTCATGATTACCGTAAAGACGGCATAAGCCTTGATATGATCACTGAGTTTGCAACGCACATCGACTGGCAAGATCTGGTCAATAAACGTGGCACAACCTATCGCCAATTATCAGATGAGCAAAAACAGAACCTTGATAAAGACACTGCCTTGGCAATTTTGGTAGCACAACCGGCAATGATCAAGCGCCCAGTGCTTATTCGCAACAACAGCTATCATTTAGGTTTTAAATCAGCGCAATACGATGAGATTTTTGCATCATGAGTCATCCTGTCATCGAACTTGCACAAGCCTTAATACAGCGTCGCTCAGTCACCCCTGAAGATGCAGATTGCCAAACTATAATGAATGAGCGATTGGCACAGCTTGGTTTTAATATTGAATCACTGTTTTTTACTGACACCCAAAATACATGGGCGCGTAAAGGCGACAGCTCACCGCACTTTTGCTTTGCAGGTCACACTGATGTAGTACCAACTGGACCAGAAAAGAACTGGCAGCACCCGCCTTTCTCTGGCTTTCTAGCCGATGGCATGTTGCATGGCCGTGGTGCGGCTGATATGAAAGGCTCTTTAGCTGCCATGGTGGTAGCAACCGAGCGATTTGTAACTAAACACCCCGATCATAAAGGCTCAATTTCTTTTTTAATTACCTCTGATGAAGAAGGCCCTTTTATCAACGGCACCACGCGAGTAATCGATACGCTGGAGGCCAGAGGTGAAAAAATAGATATGTGTTTGGTCGGCGAGCCTTCATCGCGTGATGTACTGGGTGATGTCGTTAAAAATGGCCGCCGAGGCTCACTGACTGGCTTTTTAACTGTTAAAGGCATACAAGGTCATGTGGCTTATCCGCAACTTGCTCTAAACCCTATTCATATTGCAGCGCCAATGCTTGCCCAGTTGAGTCAAACGGTATGGGACAACGGCAATGAATTTTTCCCTGCTACTAGTTTTCAGATTTCAAATATTAATGGCGGTACGGGAGCTGGCAATGTGATCCCAGGCGAGCTTGAAGTGCAATTTAATTTTCGCTTTAGTACCGAAGTAACTCATCAGCAACTCCAGCAACGAGTTAACGACATTCTGGCTGAATATGATTTTGCATACGAGCTGAGTTGGATTGTTAACGGTCAGCCATTTATCACCGAAGGCGGCCCGCTTATTGATGCCACGGTTGCAGCTATCAAATCAATAACTGGCTTAAATACCGCACTTGAAACCACTGGCGGTACTTCAGATGGACGTTTTATAGCACAAACCGGCGCAAAGGTTATTGAACTTGGCCCACGTAACGACACCATTCATAAAGTGAATGAGTGCGTTAATTGTGATGATCTCATTGCACTTGCTGATATTTACGAGCAAATTCTAGAGCAACTTTTAACATGATCCCTGCTAAGCTCACATCGCAGCAGTTGGCTGAGTGTGCCTGTGGTAAAGACGAGCTACTGCTTGTTGATTATCAAGATCATAAACTGCATAAAGACATTATTGATGACTTTATGCAGTTGCAAAATGCAGCTCGCGATGCAGGCTTTGCACTGACTATTGCATCAAGCTTTCGTAACTTTGAACGTCAAGCATTGATTTGGAATGCTAAATTTAATGGTCATCGACCTGTGCTCAATAAGCAGCAACAGCCCGTTGATTTAGCCTCCATGACAGACATTGAAAAATGCCATGCCATTATGCTTTATTCAGCCCTACCGGGAAGCAGTCGCCATCACTTTGGTACTGATCTTGATATTTTTGACCAAGCCAGTGTTTCTGATGACTATCAGCTGCAGTTAGAGCCTCACGAATACCAAGACAATGGCCCTTTTGCAGCGCTGACCAAGTGGCTTGATAGTCATTTAGAAAAGTATGGCTTTTATCGCCCTTATCAACATGATTTAGGCGGCGTTGCGCCTGAACCTTGGCATATTAGCCACATAGTGCAATCTGACATTTTACTACAACATCAGAGTTTAACCGTATTAGCTAATACTATAAATAACAGTCAGCTTGCCGGCAAAGCTGCTATTTTGGCGAATTTGCCGCAACTGTATCAGCGTTACGTGCTGAATGTCAGCCCTGCGGCTGTTTAGCCAGTAAAAAAACTAGCACAGCGCCAAGAATAACGGCGCTGGCAATAACAAACTGAATGCTTAGTTCTTCCGCTAAAAATAACATCCCTGCCAGTGCAGCTATCACTGGCACACACAGCTGAACCACTGCGGCTTGACTGCTTTTTAATAAGGGTACGGCAACATACCAAACACTATAGCCAATACCCGACGCAAGAGCACCAGATGCACATGCAAGCGCGATCCCCTGCCAACTGATCCCCGATAAATAACCAAAACCCACGATCAACAATATCGGTAATGCAAATAAACTACGCACAAAATTAAACGTTGTGGTTTTCAGTGGGGATAGACACACTTTTCCGCGAATACTGTATATCCCCCACGCAATACCGCTAATCGTCATTAATAATGCTGGGCTCATTGACGGCATCGTTGCCGATGGCAGCATTAAATACACAAAACCAATGACAGCGATAATAAATGCACACCACTGTACAGTCGTGAGTCGCTCCTTGTTGAAAATCCCCCAGCCAATCATAGTCAATTGAACAGCAGAAAATAAAATCAACGCGCCAGTTCCAGTGTCCAATTCTACATAGGCAATTGAAAAACATAACGCATAAACCAGTAAGCTAACACTGCTGCGCCAACTACCACGTTCATGCTCTGCATTATTAAGATTGTTATCTTCCCTAGCTAAAGACTCTGTTGGTACTACTTGTATAAGGAAAATAAATCCTAAACACAATGCGCCACTGAATAGCCGCAAAGCTGTAAAATTCCATGGATCAATGTAATTTTGTGCTAATGCCATACGACATAAAAGAGAATTAGCTGCAAATGCCACTAGGGCGAGTACCGTAAACAGTGTTGCTTTCAAAGTGATCCTTAGTTTTAATCTTGCTAAGCATTAAACCCTATGAGGTGAGTTATTCTATCGTTTAGTAGTCGGCAACCACTCGATCCATTAATTAATCAACATAATAAGAAAATCAGCTACCTGTTTGCCTGAAGTACCTATTTATACAGGATTGCCATAATAGCGCAAAGCTTACCTTTTGTTTTGATCATTCGAATGTATCGTGCAACAACTCAGTGACCAATGATCGCGTAACTATTTCTTATAAACACGGTGATTGCTACGCTTTTTTACATTGTTTAACATCTTCTCTGGATTAGATTATGCTAATCTGTATTAACGCTTATAAAAGGAGTGCCATGTGCAACGCAGTGTTATTTTTGGCTTTTGTGTCATGCTAAGTGGATGCAGCACCATTGGGTTTAGTGATCTGTTTTCAGATTACGCTACCCAAATGACGCCTGTACGCCAAGCTATTAAGACCAACAATATCGACCAAGCCCAACAGCTTTTGCCGACTAATGGGCAGTCACATAGTAACTACTTGCTCAATCAATTAGAGCAGGCCCGTTTAAGCAATTTAAATAATCAAAATGAGGCTGCAAAACCACAGTACGAAGCGGTATATCAGCAAATGGAAATAAAACGCCAAGCAGCAAAAATACAAGTAAGCTCAGGGCTTGAACAAAGTAACGCCCTTTTTACCAATGATTCAGTCATTAGCTATACGCCAGCGGCTTATGAAATGAGTATGCTGCACAGTTACCAAGCACTTAATTATATATATCAACATAATATTGAAGGCGCATTAGTCGAAGTTCGCCGTGCAAATAAAGTACAAACAGATGCGTTAACGGCTAATCAAGACGACATAGATGCTAGCGTAAAAGCAGCACAAAAACATTACCCAAGTATGGATGAGGTGATCAAAAACGTAAAAAATGGCTATCAAAATGCGTTTACATTTTATCTGTCAGGTTTGCTCTATCAAAGTAATAAGCAATACGATGATGCCTATATTGATTATAAAAAGGCACTAGAGATCAATCCTGAAAATACCTATTTGCAGCAGGTTGTGCTGCAATTAGCAAAACAGCAAGGGTTTGATCAAGATTTTTCCGAGTATAAAAAACGCTTTGCTGAATTACCAAAACAAGTCGCCAACAGCGGTGACGTTGTGGTCTTGATCGAACAAGGTTTAGTGCCAGAAAAAGATGAATTTGTGTTGCGTCTGCCTATTTATACATCCGGTGGTGATGCCCGTTTTTATAGCTTAGCGATGCCCGTTTATAAAGATAGAGCTTATATACCAGCGGTTAGTGATATTAGTATCGGAACACAGATTTTACCTTTGAGTCCATTGGTAAGAATAGAAGCGTTAGCGGCTAAAACACTTGAAGAGCAAACACCGGCAAGAGTATCGAGGCAAATACTGCGGTTAGTCGCTAAAGAAAAAGTACGGGCAGAGCTGGCTAGAAGTGGCGGCGATGTGGGTAATATACTCGCTAATCTATACAACCTAGCCTCTGAGCAAGCAGATACCCGCAGTTGGTTAACTTTACCTAATCAAATAAGTGTTGCGCGCACCCAGTTAACAGCAGGAGACCATGTTTTAAAACTTGCCAATCAGAAAGACATAAACTTTACGGTTAGTAAGCAAGGGTTAACCTTGATTTATCTAACCTCTATTAACAACTATTTTAATTCCCATGTAGTGCAACTTTAGGAGCTATCATGAAATATTTAGTGCCATTATTAACGGTCTGTCTACTTGCTGCCTGTACCAGTAGACCGACTACATCAGGTATAAGTGTTGAACAAGCTTCAGCGCAATACCAACAACAGCTAAAAGTCGATAATCCTGCACTAGGTAAAAAGCTGGCCATTAGTGATGTAAAGACTCGCCAAACGAATCAATTAACTGATGTTGTTGTCACACTTTCGAGTCAGTATAAAAAATCACAATATTTACAGTATCAATTTACCTGGTATGACGGCGATGGTTTTGTGATCAAAGGCAATCATTCTCCTTGGCAATCATTGACTTTATTCGGTTTTGCTAACGTGCAACTGCCTGGCCTTGCACCTACATCTGATGCGGTTACATTTTCATTAGCGGTACGCGAAGTATCGACACAAGCACAAGAATTTAAAGATTAAAGGACACCATTATGAATACAGTAAACACAACTAAAAAACCAACGCTTAAAACACTCTCGGGTTTTGCGTTGTTAGGTTTGAGTGCGCTTGCCCTCAGTGGCTGTGCCAATAAAGCCGTAGTCAGCTACGGAGACGCACAAGCTGTAGAAACAACTGATATTAACTTCGGTTCAACTGACTTACAAAAAGTCGCCAGCCAAATGACGGATTCACTGTTGGCATCACCTGTGGTCGGCACATTAACAGCTAATACTCGACCAATCGTATTTGTTGAACGTATAAAAAACAAAACCAGTGAACACATTGATACTGAATCAATTACCGATTCAATTTCAACACAATTATTGCGCAGTGGTAAATTTCGTTTTGTTGATATGGGTCGCGTAGAAGCCGCTCGAGAACAATTGAACTTTCAAAATGATGATGCCCTAGTAGACCCAACTAAAGCGATTGCATTTGGCCAACAAGTTGGCGCGCAGTATATGCTTTATGGCAACCTGTCGAGCATCGTAAAATCGAATGCTGATAAAGCCGACGTATACTATAAATTCACAATGCGCTTAATGGATTTAAAAAGTGGCTTAGTAGAATGGGCGGACGAAACAGAAATTCGTAAAACCCGCGAAAAATCAACCTTTGGCTGGTAATTCAGCTGAGGAGGTAAATGATGAATAAACTCATACTTGGGCTGTGTACAGCCCTGCTCATCAGTAATCCAAGCTTTGCCGCATACGAACGCAATAAAGCCGTTCCTGTCCAGCAAGTACTATTTGGCAGTGTTCAATCTGTACGTAATATTACCGAGCAAGAACTTGTTCAAGACAAAAATAGTGGCTGGAAAACCTTTGGCGGTGCATTACTTGGTGGCGTTATTGGTAACCAATTTGGCGGCGGCAGTGGTCGCACCGCAGCGACTATTCTAGGCTCGGTCATCGGTGGCAGTGTGGCGAACAACAGGCAACAAAGCAGCCATTATAATCAATACCACTTAGTCGAGTTAATGATCAAAGTTGAAAACGGTGAACAATTTATGGTGGTACAAGACAAAGACAATCAAATGATATTTAGAACTGGCGACAGCGTGCGCTTAGTATATTTATCAGATAATACAGTCCGCGTTGATAAAGCCTATTAAGCTATTACATTAAACTAAAAAGCGAGCAGTATTAATGCTCGCTTTTTAGTATTTATAACTTTATTACTACGTTAGCTTTGTCTGTAATCGCTAAAAAAGCGTTGCATCTTACTCATAGCAGTCGTTAAATCATCTTTGTTAGGTAAAAATACCAATCTGAAATGATCTGGATTTGGCCAGTTAAATGCTCTTCCGTGAACCAGTAAGATCTTTTCTGCTTTGAGTAAATCTAAAATCATTTTTTCATCATTTTTGATATTAAAACGCTCAGTATCTACTTTGGCAAATGCGTACAATGCTCCTTTTGGTTTTGCACACGAAATACCTTCTATCGCATTTAAACCACGCCATGCAATATCACGTTGTTCGTATAAACGCCCACCGGGATTTATTAAATCATCAATCGACTGTACGCCACCTAATGCTTGCTGGATCGCATATTGTGCCGGCACATTGGCACATAAACGCATAGAGGCTAAGATATCTAAACCTTTACGTAAATCATCCATCAATGCAGTACGGCCACTTAATACCATCCACCCCATACGCAAACCCGCTGCGCGATAGGTTTTTGCTAAGCCATTAAAAGTAATTATCGGCACATCATCACACAGTGCACCAATGGAGCTGTGCGTGATCCCATCGTATAAAATCTTCTCGTAGATTTCATCACTCAATAACAGTAATTTATGTTCACGTGCAATATCAATTAACTGCTGTAAAAGTGCGTCGTCGTATACTGCACCCGTCGGATTATTAGGGTTGATCAGCACTAATGCTTTAGTTTTTGACGTGATTTTACTTCGAATATCAGCAATATCAGGGAACCAATCTTGCTCTTCATCACATAGGTAATGGACTGGATTACCACCCGCAAGTTTGACTGAAGCGGTCCACAATGGATAATCAGGTGCTGGGATCAACACCTCATCATCATTATTCAGCAAGGCTTGGGTCGTCATTTGAATTAATTCACTGACCCCATTACCAATATAAATATTATCGACGTCTAGGTTATATAAACCACGTTGTTGGTAGTGCTGATAAATAGCCACACGGGCTGAGTAGAGGCCTTTGGAGTCACAGTAGCCTTGGGCTGAATACAAGTTACGAATAATATCGCGGTGCATATCTTCAGGCATATCAAACCCAAATGCCGCAGGATTACCAATATTCAATTTTAAAACTTTTTGGCCTTCATCTTCCATTTTGCGAGCCTGAACTAACACCGGCCCACGAATGTCATAACAAACGCCTTGTAATTTATGACTCTTTTTAATTTCTGACATTTTTACCTCTACTAGTGGAACAGCTAGATTAACCTAGTAAAGGGGCTAAATACCAGTGGATTTAATACTTCAAAACTGAAATAAATTCACGTCTGGGTATAGCTAACTAACGGCTTTGTAACCAATCAGTTAACTTAGCTGCTGAACCGGCAACTTGGTTGTCAAGCTGCTGAGCTGCCGCAAGCGCCTGAGAAACATCATTATTATTTAAGCTTTGTTCAATTTCTCTGGCCACCTGAGATAGACTGCTGGCACCAAACTGCGCGGCATTTGATTTTAAACTATGAGCATGGCGACTTGCGACTTGGATATCACTATGTATTGTAGCCAATACTTCAGAGCCTAATCGTTCAAATTCAGCACAACAAAAAGTCAGCGTATCGCTAAATTGCTCGCCTAATAACGATTCCATACTTTCCAATGCGCTTTCATCAATGACTATTGTATTCATTATTCATCCTTTTGTATTTAGCAACACTAAACCAGTAACTTATACTATTTTTATACTTTATCGTTCTATAGAAAAAAAACCAACTAATTGTCTCATTAAGCGTATAATTAGCGGGTTTTTCAACTTATTGCTATTAAACAAGATTATTTTATGTCCCGTTCATTGTGTGTTAATTGTAAATTTAGTCTACAAACGTGCCTTTGTGAAGATTTGTCGGTACTGGAAAATAAACTCAAAGTTATAATTTTGCAGCATCCTAGCGAAGTAAAAATCACTAAAAACACCGCCCGTTTACTCACACTGTGCCTAACGCAATACGACATCATGGTAGGAGAAACGCAGGCTGATTTTGCACAACTAAGCACACTACCCGTTGCCACAACAGCCTTACTCTACCCTGATGATAATGCCATCCTACTGGATGATGAAAGTACCGCAGCACAACAATTTAAAAGCCGGTTAAGTCATCTAATTGTAATCGATGGCACCTGGAAAAAAGCATTTAAGATCATGCAACTTACCCCAGCCCTTGCGGCTTTTAAAAAGGTCAGCTTTACGACGATCCCACAAAACCGATATCGTATTCGCAAAGCTCCCCGTGCAGATAGCCTCTCCACATTAGAAGCGGTTGCACATAGTTTAGCCTTGATTGAGCATATTAACCCTGAACCTCTGTATCACGCACTGGAAGCACTCAACAGCAAACAAACCCAGTTTATGCCTGAGCATGTTAAAGCGCGTTATCAAGCCAAATGAGTGCCAATAATCGCTTAAAGCGCGGGTTTTACCGCCAGGGACCGGATTATCGATTTGATGACCAAGTTGACTTTAGTGATATCCGCGATACATTTGGTTTTCGTACTATGGTGGTGGGTAAATGGGTCACCAAAGAAGAACGCTTTATTAGTGCTAATTTAATTTACGACGCACTAGCCGATTTAGCGCAAATACTGCAAGTGCCGCCAAAGACCATTGGTCTGAGGGGGAAACTCAATTTTGCTTTTGGCCATGGCGGTCAACAACACGTCCAAGCACATTATAATAGCCGTACTCGAACTCTTGCGCTGGCAAAAAATGCAGGTGGTGGCGCGCTGGCGCATGAATGGTTTCATGCGTTTGATCATCACATAACTAAGCACATATTTCCCCAGCATTCGCCACAGCATTTTGCCTCTAAACTTTGGCTGGAGCACACGATTGAGCAAAGTCACCCACTAAACTTAGCATTAAATAAGTTTTACCAAGGAGTATTTCTAGAACCAACCGGTCAACACGCTAATCAATATGTTTTAGACTGTATAGAATTTGATAAACAACAGCAGCAGTTTTATATGAGTATGCCTGAAGAGCTAGCTGCGCGTAGTTTTGAAGCATGTATTGCTTGTAATGAGCAGATCGTTAATCACTTTTTAGTCTCTGGGCTCAATAGCTCAGCACTTATTTATCCTAAACACGATAGCTTGAAAATTTGTAATCACGCACTTAATAATTATTTTTCCCAATTAGGTCAACGACTTTTTCAAGATCATTAACAAATACTGTGGTGGTTTCAAGATTTTCTTCAAGCCACTGCATGTAATCGTCAAACGGTAATGGTCGTGAAAAAAAGTATCCCTGACCAACTTCACAGCCATAGCTTTGTAATTTAGCCATACTTTGGCTATCTTCTATCCCTTCGGCCACTACGTATGAACCCAGTGATTTGGCAATATCACAGGTAGCACGACAAATTGTTTGATCATTTTTAGAGTATTCAATATTCATTACAAATTGCTTATCTATTTTTATTTCATCAAAGCCCATTTTGCTCAAATACGCGAGTGATGAATACCCCGTGCCAAAGTCATCAATTGCTATTTTAACGCCAATTAAACGGTAATCATTCAGGGCATTTTTTATATCAACCCCCTCAAAGAGTGTTGCCGATTCCGTTAGTTCTAACATTACATTAGCCGGGTTGAGTTGATGCTCATTCAACAACGTTATAAATAACACTGGTAAATCTTTACGCAGCAAATCTTTAGCCGAAATATTGATAGATACAATATGCTCAGGCAATAATACAATCATTTTCTTTTGATATTGCAGTGCTTGCGTAATAACCCATTCGGTTAAATCTGAAATTATCCCTGATGATTCAGCAATAGGGATAAATAAATCAGGGGGAACATTACCCAATTGTGGATGCTCCCAACGTAATAAAGCTTCCGCGCCGTGCACTTTACCGGTGTTTAGATATATCTGCGGTTGAAAAAATAAACTAAGCTGATCGCATTCAATGGCTTCTTTTAGAGCTGATGCAATCGCAATGCGCCGTTGCGATAACGTCACATTCTCTATATTAAACATATGCCAGCGTTCACCATGAAGGGGTTTAACCGCCAGTGCTTGCAGCCCTCGCTGGACTAGTTGTAATGATGTACTGGCATGTAGAGGATAATTTGCTACACCGATTTCAACTTTATCAATTAAGTGAATACGTTTATGAGTTAGACCCTCAGCAAAGACACTATTAATCACACATACAAACTGTTCTATTTGGCTTAACTCTAGCTTGCCGATTATCACGACCCCATAAGTACTGTCATCTAACCTGGCAATACAACGACTATGCTGATGGTTAGCTTCAACACACAATACATTCATTGAGGCTAATTGCTGCGCTAATTTGCCCATGGTTAATTTTATCTGCTCATTTACATGTTCATAGCCAAAATTTGCTCGAGCATTAATCAGTACAGCAGGCCTAAATAACAATAAAGAATGTTCGATTGCTAATTTCACCTCGCTATCAAGGCGCTTAATTAGTAACTGTTTATTGGGTAGTTTTGTATCGTCGTCATGAGTAAGACTGTAACTATATTGCTTAACACACTTACGCTCATGAATAAGTAACGCCATCACAGCAGCAATCACATTTACCACCAGTAACACATCGTTAAATTGCTGTATCTGTGCACCTGCCACCAGCGTTGCTTGCCAACATAACGTTTGTAAAATCACTGCAAACCAGGCAAGTACAAACTTAAATTGCACCACTTTTTTGGTATTACTTAGCCAATAAAAAAATAAATAACTCAGCATCACTAACATAAAACCTAAACATAGAATTACCACGGTTAGATGTACTGATTGCTTCATAAAACAGCTTAAGATGGCTGCAAAACAAAATAAACTTATATAAACTGTTAACTTATCTTGTCGAGCATTTAAAAGGTTCTGCGACTGTAAATAATGGATAAAGTAAAAATTAATCACCCCCAATGCCAGCACTTGAAATGAAAACTGTAGCTTTGTATACCATAAAGACGCAAATTCAATATTAAAGTAATTCAATACCCCTTTTGCTATTAAGAACTCGCTTAACACACATACAAGGTATGCAAGTAGGTAAAGTGATTTTGCTTGATAGGATAAACCGTATACAGTGCCAACAACGGCAATACACAACAGCAATAATCCTGTTATCAAAAAGAAATTTCGCAGTTTAGTGTTGGTCAACTTAGCAAAATGCGTACCTGTAGAAAGCCCAACACTGAGCCATTCATCTTCACTGTGACGAACATAGACTACAGCCCAGCGAGTATCTTCTTCTGTAGGCAAAATTGCATGTGGCAGTACCTTATTAACGTAACGGTATGCATCATTATTTACTTCAGCTAACGGGTTGAAATTCTCATCAAGAGTATAAAAATCAAGCTGTGCTAAATGGGAGTTATCTGCATAAATTACCTCAATCTTTGATTGCGACTGTTTATCCAAATCAATAATAAACCAATAGCCTTGCTCTGCCTTGATACGAACATGTGATAAATCTGTTTTTGAGTCTGTAGCGACAACTTGTTCTAGTAGAGGTTTGGTAGTTTGAAAAGGCGTATTTGCTGGCACTATCCAGCCACTGGAAATCACTTCATCAGCCAGCAAAGGCGTTGTAGCAGTGATGCTAAACAATATTAACAAAATCTTTATACAATATGTTCGCGCTAATATGCTTGCCTGATCCACTGTCACTCCATGTGCATTATATAAATAGTACATTATAAAACTATAATTAAAGTATGGAGGTATTAAGTGAAATTGCCAGTAAATAACCTAAACTTGGGAATAATATGTCAGTAAAATGCTTAAGCAGAGTGTATGGTAATTAAATCGAGTGATTATATTCTTAAGTAATAAAAGGCCTATCAAATGATAAGCCTTTATTTTAAAGCTATATTTTAATTAGTTACTATCATCACTAATACGACTTGCAACTGCGCTGGTTTGATCTTTATATTTAGCATCTTTACGCGTGTTGTACGGATTTTCAGCAGGGCCTGACATGGTCTCAAAGCTCATAGCGCCGATTTTCATCATTGGTCGTAATGCCAACGGCAATTTACCGGAGTTATAAAACTCTAACACGATATTACCAGACCAACCGGGATCAATCCGATGGGCCGTTACATGCACCATTAAACCTAGACGTGCCAAAGATGAACGGCCGTCAAGCCAGCCAACGATATCTGCCGGCAACGTGACTTTTTCATAGGTCATCGCAAGGGCTAATTCACCTGGGTGTAAAAAGAATGCATCGCCCTCTTTTAACACGATTTCATCGCTCATTATTGATTCCATTGCTTTATTAAGCTGATCTTTTGGACCACTTAAATCAACATAAGCTGCTGTATGATCTTGAAATACACGAAACTTATTACCTAAACGTAAATCTGCCGTTACCCCAGAAATCATTTCATCGGTCGGACTTGGCTCAATAATAATACGCTGTTGGGCAATATATTCTTTAATATGGGTATCTGATAATCTCATTAATTAATCATCCGTAATCACAATTTCGACTGAATTATGATGGGGTTGTTGATAGTAAAGCATACTGGCAATCAGCCGCGCAGCATCAGCATATGTTTCACTCACCGCAGCCTGGTTATCCATCGCAATTAATTTGCCTTGCTCTGAGTATTCGCGAATATCAATCGCCAAAGGAATTTGCGACAACACAGGCACACCATGACGCTGAGCTAATTTTATTGCGCCATCCTTGCCAAACACATGATTTGGTTTGCCGCAATGTGAGCATAAAAAATGACTCATATTTTCAATCAAGCCCAATACTGGCACATTCACTTTATTAAACATGGCAATGCCTTTTTGCGCATCAGCAAGTGCTAAATCTTGCGGAGTCGTCACAATCACCGTGCCACTGGCAGGTACTTTCTGACTCATAGTAAGTTGAATATCCCCAGTTCCTGGTGGCATATCTACAATCAGGTAATCAAGTTCACCCCATGCAGTTTCATTTAACAGTTGCGTTAATGCGCCCGACGCCATCGGTCCACGCCAAACAGTGGCATCATCACTAGGCACTAAAAAGCCAATTGATTGTGCTTTGATGCCATTAGCGTCAAATGGTAGCAATTGCTTGTCATTTTTAGCCGTGGGTGTTGCTCCTTCAAGGCCTAGCAACATTGGAATAGACGGGCCATAAATATCCGCATCTAAAATCCCCACTTTCGCGCCTTCAGCTTTGAGTGCGCCCGCTAAATTTACCGCTGTGGTTGATTTACCCACACCTCCTTTGCCTGATGCAATCAACACAATATGTTTTATCGCTTTGAACTTACATGCTTCAGTCAGCTCAATGCTTGCGTTAATTGTCACTGCTTGATTAAGTTGTTGGCTTACAAACGCTGCTACCTTTGGCATTTCAGATAACGCAGCAAATGGCAGCGTTAAATGAAGCAATATTGATTTATCAGTTTTTGATTCAATGCTTTTAATGAATTTTTCATCAATGCCGACAGCAAAAGCGGCACTGCGATACCCTGCTAAGGCAGTAAGAATCGGTTGTTTTTGCACCGATTTAGAGGAGAATAGTTTCGACAATCCAAACATAACAATAAAATAGTGTTTCTTTGATGAAAATTGCCTCGGAATTATGTAACATTCAGGGCATTAACACCAGTCAATTAATGAAAATCGGCCAACCACGAAGGTGTTTCCTTTAGGTTTGCTGATAATATTATGATTTTCATCCGTTCCTTAACAGGAACCGTCAATTCGGAATGATTATGGCACAGCGAAAGATCCTCATTACCAGTGCATTACCTTATGCCAACGGCCCAACACATTTAGGCCATTTATTGGAATATATTCAGACTGATATCTGGTCACGTTTTCAAAAACTACAAGGCCACGAAGCTTATTATGTTTGCGCCGACGATGCCCATGGCACGCCAATTATGCTCAATGCACAAAAGCAAGGGATCACGCCGGAAGAAATGGTAAAAAATGTCAGCATTGAACGTCAACGTGACTTTGCAGACTTCAATATTAAATTTGATAACTACCACAGCACCCACAGCCAAGAAAACAAAGAGTTCAGCGAGCTTATTTATAATCGCTTAAACGATGCCGGTCATATCAAAAAGCATACTATTTCACAGTTATTTGATCCTGAAAAAGGCATTTTCTTACCCGATCGCTTTGTAACTGGTACGTGCCCAACCTGTAAGTCTGAAGACCAAAATGGCGACAGCTGTGACGCATGTGGCGCAACATATAGCCCAACAGAGCTTATCAACCCGCGCTCTGTGATGTCAGGTGCTGAGCCAGTACTTAAAGACTCTGAGCATTACTTTTTTGACCTGCCAGCATTTGAAGGCATGTTAAAAGAGTGGCTTCACTCCGGCACTATTCAGCAAGAAATGGCCAATAAACTAGACGAATGGTTTGCCGATGGCCTGCAACAATGGGATATCAGCCGCGATGCGCCCTACTTTGGCTTTGAAATCCCTGGTGCGCCTGGTAAATATTTTTATGTCTGGCTTGATGCGCCAATTGGTTACATGGCCAGCTTTAAGAACTTATGCGACAAACAAGGCATCGACTTTGATGCATTTTGGCAAGAAGGCTCTGACGCTGAGCTTTACCACTTTATCGGTAAAGATATTATCTACTTCCACAGCTTATTTTGGCCAGCAATGCTTGAAGGCGCAAAATTCAGAAAGCCAACCAATGTATTCGCGCATGGTTTTGTAACGGTTAATGGCGCTAAAATGTCTAAATCGAAAGGCACGTTTATTAAAGCGCGTACATATTTAGACAACCTCGACCCTGAGTTTTTACGTTATTACTACGCAGCTAAACTTAACAGCGGCATCACCGATCTTGACTTAAACTTAGAAGACTTTGCACTACGTGTAAATTCAGACTTAGTTGGTAAAGTGGTTAACATTGCCAGCCGTTGCGCCGGTTTTATTACTAAAAAGTTTGACGGTAAATTAAGTGACACTGTCATGGAGCCGCAATTATTAGCTGAATTCCAAGCAGCTACCGATACCGTTGCTCAGCACTATGAAAACCGTGATTATAGCCGTGCTATTCGTGAAATAATGGCGCTTGCTGATAAAGCAAACCAATTTATTGATACCGCAGCACCATGGGTATTGATCAAAGACGAAACGAAACAAGAACAAGCTCACCAAGTGTGTTCGCTTGGGCTTAACTTATTCCGCGTGTTAATGACTTACTTAAAACCAGTATTACCGGGTATGGCGGCAAACGTAGAAGACTTCTTAAATGATGATCTATCTTGGCAAGGCGCGCAAACTGCGCTTGTTAGCCACCCTATCAATAAATTTAAACCGTTAATGCAACGTGTAGAAATGGATAAAGTAAATAAAATGGTCGAAGAATCAAAAGAAAGCTTACTCGCTGCAAAAGACAAAATCGATCCAAACAGTCCTTTGGCAAAAGAGCCTATTGCAGCTGAAATCGAATTTGACGATTTTGCCAAAGTAGATTTACGTGTAGCGAAAATAGCCAAAGCAGAGCACGTTGAAGGCGCTGATAAGCTACTTAAACTAACGCTCGACTTAGGCGGCGAAACACGCCAAGTATTTGCAGGTATTAAATCAGCCTACGCCCCTGAAGACATTGAAGGCAAACTTACGGTTATGGTTGCCAACCTGAAGCCACGCAAGATGCGCTTTGGCATGTCAGAAGGCATGGTACTGGCAGCAGGCCCTGGCGGTAAAGAAATCTATATTTTAAACCCAGACGACGGCTCAGAGCCAGGTATGCGTGTAATGTAATTCGACTTTAACTAGTTAACACTAAAAAGCCGTTGTTTTAAACAACGGCTTTTTTAATTGCCAGAACAAATTGTTTTTTCAGCCAATTTTGCAACACATTCAGCGTCAGAAAAAACGAAAGGACGCAATAACAATCTATTTAGTTCTATTTCCTGCTGCATACTTTACCTAATTGTAGTTCTTAAGCTAGACATTACAAAATTTAGCATGAGTGCCTATGTAATTAAAATTACTTGCCTTTTATTATTTTAAAAATAAGCTGACCTCCAAGCCTGCGCTCAAAACATAAATGAGTTTATTATTTGCGGGTAACCATTTCCATGGCTATTATCAAATAATGCAGCATAAGGATAATTAAATTTAGGAGTGCATGTGAAAATATTGTCCATCGACGATAACCCTCAAAATAGAAATATCATGGAAATGGTGCTATCTAAGCAATATGACATTACTTCATCTGATGGGAGTGAACCTATCTTAGCTTTGATGGAAGAGCATCAGCCACAGGTAGTACTGATGGATATCTTACTTAGTAATGACTTCACGGGTTACGATTTAGTTAAAGAGATAAAGGAATGCGGTGCGTACGACGAGTGTGAAATTATATTTATCTCAGCCTTAACATCGAGTGAAGACAAACTCGCCGCTTATGGATATGGAGGCGATGACTATATTGCTAAGCCAGTCGATTTCAAAGTACTTTGTGAAAAATTAAAACGTGTTGAGCTGCGTATTACAGAGCGTAACAACTTAAAAGAAATGTTCGAAGTAGCTTCATCTACCGCTTTCACATCTATGCAACAGGCAAGTGAACTTGGAGATTTAGTAAAATTTTTTACCGACAATCTTGAAGTAACAGATCTGAATACCTTATTTAGCAACATCCAACGCTATTTTACCAATGTAGGCGCGAGCTGTTGTGTCGAGTTTCGAGTAGCAAAGCAATATCACCAATTTCCACAACACACTATTACTGACTTAGAAAAAGAAATTCTTGAGTTAGGCCGAGGAGCTAAGCGAATAGTGCCATTTAGTTCCAATTTATTATTTAACTCGCCTACCTGCTCAATGATAGTAAAAGGGATCAATGCAAGAGATGAAGACTTACTTGGCCGTCTTCGCGATAACTTTGCTATCTTACTTACTATTGTAGAAAGTAGAATAGACTTTATTGAAGAACAATTAGAAAAAAGCAGTATACGGCAACTCGCATTAAATAGCCTTAAAAGTCAACTTGCTGAAGATTTTGGCACGATAAAAAAGTTATGTTTAGATCAAGATAAACAAATAAGAATACTCGTTAATGATTTATCTCAAGCGGTGCAATCAAAAATGATTATCTTAGGATTGGATGAAGAACAAGAATCGGAGCTGATGGGGTTAGTAGATGAGACAAAAGAAGTTGTAGAAGAAACATTGGTACTATCTTTCACTCTAGAAGATAAACTTCAAGCTATAACAAAACGCCTTAAAGCTGTTGAATAAGTGAAAAATTAGCACATAACATCTCCTATAGGGGAGTATTCAAAAATCTGTGGTGGCTGTATTAGAGGAAGTAAGGGCTTACCCTAATTAGTACATCGTGCTTTGTCGTTTTTCTATATTATGAACCAGGCAATACAGTTGCCACATGATGAAGCGAACGCATTCACTTTCGTTTGACCGCATAAGGTCAATTTATTCATCCCTTTGTTAACTGTAAGATTGCGCTTTTTACTTAAAAGAATGCTGGCTCAATACAGCCTGACCTTTGACATTCCTTCAATAAAATAACGTCACTGAGAGATATTTGGATAAATATTCATTACGGGAGGTGAATCGCGCATTGTACTTCCTGTTAATAAAAAGCGCATGATGGGTGGTGTGGAGGCTGAAGTTAGCGACCTGCGGCTACCCAGTTAACTTAACGTTTGGGTGACCATAGCCAAATCATATAATTGGTAAAAGAAAAAATTATAAGTGGTATACCGAAAAACATTAGACCAAAATAAGGCCCTGTTAGTGCTGATATTAAGTAGTAACCTACACCTTTAAAAGGCTCACCTGAAATTAACTCAAATATACTTATTAAAAAGCTCGATAAATACAGAGCTAGAAAGCCCATGCCCAAACCTAAAAGCTGTACTTGGTACTTTTTGGTTTGTCTGTGAGTTATTGGAGCAAAGTAATAGCCAACTATAAACCCTGAAAGTGCGCAAAAGCTACCGACGAGATCTGTGCCCAGCCAAATGAATAGTGGCCAACTGGCAAAAGATAAGATGACTGCATATTTCAGCCTTTCAGAAACTCTCAATATGGGCACCATGTTTAGTTAAGTTAACACCCGCATAAATTGCGGAAAATGCTTGGCTATAATTAGCGAAGAATGAGCGCCAGCCAAGCGTTTGAAGTCATTTCTGATGCGTTTATTATACCTTCTTTATCGGTAATTCACTTATTTTATAGACTCGAAAAGGTCCCATACAAAAAGTGATTAAGCCATCATTTTTCTTCGGAGCTCGGTAATTCACAGTAATATAAGCCTCATTTATCGTATCAGTCTTAATTGTAAAGGTTGATACTTTATAATCAGCTAGCTCATGATTGCTTTCAAAAGCATATGGTTCAGAAATAATTGTAGGAACATACAAGGTTACCCTATCAATTTCACCTAGAGAGATTACAGCTCTTACAGCCTCAGCAACACCATAATTAACAGGGTAATAAACCGTTATTTCTGATAAATCAGCGAAATTATCTTGAGTTATAAACGCCGCTACTTTCTTTATTTCGCTTTTTTTATCACAAGAAAAAGTTGATATTGAAGTAAATAAAAATAACAAAACTAAAAGTTTCACTGAGCTTCCTTGAAGGTATAACAATTTTATCTACGACATTTATCTTTTTACAAACAGAAAAATATCCATATATTACAATGCTTTTATCTTAGCTATCAAACAGATACCTGTAAACAACTAGTTAACTTCACCTCATTTTTTACAAATGCAGCAATATACAAAAATGCTAGAGATCAGTAATATCTGACAAAATCATAAACACTATTTTTATATACAGTTTATTGTTAGGTGAGAGTCAACAACGCTAAATTTAATCGCTAAGCTATTTTAAGTTTTAGCGCTGTTATTTTTTGCACTACTATTCTTTATCAGTGCTATCCTTTACCAGACTATAACAGCGCTTACTATTACTGTAATTCTTTTAGAAGCCTGTTTTTACGTGGTAAATAATAGTCATCGTAATCCAGTGAAACTATCACCCGCTTTGCCCTTCCGAGCAATTCAGCTCTTGGTACTAAGCCTATTACTCGTGAATCAGCACTGTTATCACGGTTATCCCCCATTGCTAAATACATATCTGTAGGGATGATAAGTGGATCAAAATTTTGCATATAAGAGCGCTGCTTAGCGAGTTTTACGGTATGTTTTATGCCATGCAAATTCTCTATTTCCACTCGGTTTATGGCGGTTTCAGCTACAGTTTCGTAATCAAGCTTTTCACCATTAATAACAAGTTGATTATTAACTAAAGCAACAGTGTCGCCCGGTACACCTATCACTCTTTTTATTAGGCGATTTTGTGCCGCAACAGAATCAAATACAATAATATCGCCGGCCTCTGGCTCGGCTAGTTTAACCAGCGAAATTTTAGTAAAAGGCACTCGTAGGTCATACGCCATTTTATCTGTCAATATACGGTCGCCCTCAACAATGGTTGGCTGCATTGAACCTGTGGGTACTTCGTACCAGTCAGCCACTGCACTTCTAAAAACACACATCAGCGAGATAAATACGATTAATGAGCGGTTATTTTTCCATATTTTATAAAGGTATTTCACAGTTTTGTTCCATAAGTTAGTATGTTATTTAATAGACAAAGCAGATATTTATCAGTTCAATCAACTTTGTAACAAGGCGTGTATTACTTCTATTAATTAAGGCTAATAAACTAATACCAGTCGTTTTTCGTAGTGATTTTTTAGTTCTTTTGATGGATAATATTTGGAAACAAATAATAATAACTACGTATATATGGAAATTACACAAGACAGACCAGCGCAAGCTAGCAAAGCTAAGTTTTGCTTAGACTTACTGCCTGGTAAATTAATCGACATTCAGTTCACCAACCCATTAAGTGTCAGATTTAAACTCTCTTTAGTTGGCTATGAAGCTGGTAAGTATTTAATTTTAAAGTACCCTGTCCAAGCAAAAAAAAGCCAATATGCTGATGTGTTAAAAGAAGGCAATGGCGCAATTGTACGCTATATAGTCGAAGGTGAACGTGGGGAGTGCGTCGCTTTTTCGACCACTATATTAGCTATTTCTTTTCGACCAGAAAAGTTACTTTACCTTGCTTACCCTAAGAATATTGAGAGTCGGCAACTGCGTGAAGTCAGCCGTTTACAAACCCATATACCAGCAAAGATTAGCATTAATAAATCGCATACTTATGACAGTGAAAATCTATTGCAAGGTTTGATCATCGATATTTCACCGACTGGTTGTCGCTTTACTGTGCATGTTAATTCAGGGTTTTTAGCGCTTAAGAAACGCCCCGTGTTTGTGCATGTTCTATCGCCTATCGACAACAGTGCCGTGGTGATCAGTGCGCATGTGCGCAACAATCAAATGCAGGGAGATCGTTTAAGTGTGGGCATCGAGTTTGCCGCACATGAACAACAAAAAATGCAAAACTTATTGGCCGCTTACACGATAGACATTGCTTAATAATTGCATGTTTAACAAATGAGAGTAACTAAATGTACTCTCATTGATAACTCGTTATTGGTTTTTAAACTGCTGCTTAGCTTTTTCAAGCTCACCTTCACCAATACCAAGTGAATCAGCGGCTTCTTTTATTAAATGAGGCTGGGTCATTACCAAGCCCATTAGTGCTTGTAACTTCTCTGGTGGAATACCGAGTTGCTGCACAAGTGCCATTGCCATCATTGGGTTTTGAGTAAATGCTTGAAAAAGTTCGTGTACTTTTTCATCGCTAACATTGTGCTCTTTTAATGTTGCTATAATTGGGTTCATGTTTTTGCCTTAAATCGCTTTATAGTTGCCCATAGTTATATGGGCAAATATTGGTTTTTAAACTACTGAACTAATAATACAACTTTTCCGGCATTTTCGTTTCGTTCAAGAATGGCGTGTGCCTCACCAGCGTCTTGCCAAGGCAACGTTTTATAAATATTTAAATCAAACTGTTGATTTGCTATTTCGTCATAAAATTTTGCTACAAACTCATCGCGTAGTTGGCGTTTAAACGCTTGACTGCGATTGCGCAGTGTTGAGCCATGAAATGAAATCCGCTTTTGTAACAAGAGTGCAAAATCTACTTCTGCGAAGCGACCATCTAAAAATGCCAGCATAATTATTTGGCAATCCATGGCGGCGATTGCTGCATTTTTACTTAAATAGCGCCCAGATACCGGATCAACAATCACGTTCGCCGTTAAACCATGGTTTTGCATGTAAACAACAAAATCGTCGGTTTTGTAGTTGATTACATGATCAGCACCAAGCGCTTTGGCGTGTTCGCACTTTTCATCGCTACCTGCGGTAATAACAACCGTTGCCCCAATACGTTTAGCCATTTGAATAGCAGCCCCACCTACGCCACTTGCGCCAGCATGGATCAGTGCTGTTTGCCCTGCTTGTAACTTACCAAGTTGAAATAACGCACCAAACGCGGTTAAATATACTTCGCTGATCGCTGCACCTTGCGCCATAGTTAAATCACTTGGTAAAGCCATTAATTGTGCTGCATCGACCGCCACATATTCGCTATATGCACCGCCTGCACACAAAGTAAATACCGCTTTATTAAGCCAACTTTGATCAACCTCGGTGCCAAGCTCAATCACTGTGCCTGCGCATTCAAGCCCTAAAATGGGGCTGTCGCCCTGTGGCGCTGGATACTTACCTTGACGTTGCATACAATCAGCGCGGTTCACGCCGATAGCAGCAACTTTAATTAACACTTCATTAGTTTTTAATTGCGGTTTAGCGGTGTCGCTTAATGTTAAATGCTGATCTTGATGAGAAATAAATTGCATTGCAGCTCCTGAATTGATGAGTTAATCGATTTTGCGCCACACTTCGGCCTCGACTAACTTACCATTTTCTGTCAAAGAATGATGCCACAAATCTCCTTCAATTTTGTAATCAAAAGCCATGGTTTTGCCAAGCAACGATTCAATATTACCGTAAGCAAAAGTCTCTACAAATTGTTGGTTTTTTAAGGTGTACTGCCCGCCACCTGCATAATGAAACTGGCCATTTTTTTGGGTGATGTAATTAAAATGAGTGGCGGTTATTAGTTTAACTGAGGTCAGCTCTGGTGCTTTGGCAGTCACATAACCTTGTTCAACTGCATATTTCCCTTCCACAAACTCCCAACTGCCTAATAGCGGGTTAGCTATAACCAGCGGTGAGGTGATAAATAAACTTGCTAATAATAAAGATTTCATGGTTTTCCTTGGTTTTTATTTTATGTAAGCTTACCTTTTTACACACCAAAAATTAATCAGACTTATGGGTAATAACCCCCGGCTGAAATCGCCAACTTTGTTTGTATGGATACACATCAGCCAATTGCCCAGCATTGATATCAGCTTGGCACTGCAGCCAAAAATCAGGACTAAATAAGTCTTGATGTTGCTGGCAAAAATGACTAAATGCTTGCTGATCAGCACTAAAAAACACTTTAAACTGACTCGGGAATACATCATTTTCGGCAACATCAAAATAGCTTTCGCTGCTTAGTTCATCAAAACTATTTTCACTGCTCGGTAAGTCTCTAAAGTTACAATCAGTTAATGGGCAAATTTCATCATAATCATAAAATACCACGCGCCCCCAACGGGTCACACCAAAGTTTTTCATCAACATATCACCGGGGAAAATATTAGCCCCGGCTAACTCTTTAATCGCCTTGCCGTAATCAAGCATTACATTATTCAGTTGTTTATCGTCACATTGATTGATGTATAAATTAAGTGGTGTCATTTTGCGCTCAACGTATACATGCTTAAGCACTAAGGCTTTATTTGCAATAGCCATACTTGAGCCGATACTCGCTCGCATATGGGTAAGCAATTCATCGCTAAAACGATTTAAATCAAATGCTAAATAGCGAAATTCATGGGTGTCGACTAAACGGCCGACTCTATCCGCTTGTTTTACAAAGTCGTATTTTGCCATCACCTGTGCTTTGGTTGATGTTTTAGGCGCGCTAAATTTATCTTTTATTACCTTATAAACATAATCTGAGCCAGCAGTGGTAAATACTAGCATCACCATGCCTGGCGTGCCGGGGGCAATAATGTACTTATCATCTATGGGACTATTGTTGGTGGTGTCGACCTTATAGCGATAAAACTCTGTTTTGGCATGTTTAATAAAGCCAATGGCATTGAATAATTCAAATCGTTGCTTATGTGGCATTAGCACTGATAAGTAATCTACATAGCGCGCGGGTTGGTCGGTATCAACCATAAAGTAGGTGCGAGCAAAGCCGAATAATAAACTCAGTTGATCTGCGCCCATCATCACCGCATCAAGCTTTAAACCGCTTTGGGTATGTAAAATAGCGACAGCAAAGGGCATGTTATCGCCATTTTTAGCAATACAACGACCTATTAAGTAGCAGGCTTTATTTCTAAAAAACAGTGAATTAGCGTATTCAATATAGCCATCGTTTAAATTCATCAGCTCATACACATGACGACATTGCTGCTGCGCACCTAACGCCAAAGTACGCTGCAAAATATCAACATCATGAGCTAAATCTGTAAATCCAACCCGAAAAGCTTGTCGATAAATAAGTTGCTCCACCGCCTGGCTAAAGCCATTTTGCAATGAAATACGACTTACTAAATTATCAAATGGCCGAGATTTAGCGCGGTATTTGGCTTTTAAAACAAATAAATGCACGGTGCGAATTTTTTTATCATCCCAAATCGAGCCAAAAGTTGAATTAAAAAATGTATGCGCAATCGGTTGGTTTTCATGATCTTGCACCATTTGGCCATAAATATGCTTTGCCTGCTGCCACAGTCGCGGATCGTTGAGCTCTTTAAATGCAATGACTCGCACCGCTTCACTAACATTTTTAACTTGCCTTTCATATACTTGTAAACGCTCACGCATTGCCGATTGTACACTTTGCCATTGCCGTTGCTCAAAACGACTTTGTGCACCTAAGGTAATATTTAAAAACTCAGCAAACATCGCTTCAAAGCCTGCGAATACGGCACGCGCTAATTTGGTCGCAATGACTTGCTCAATTGCGTTGCTAGTTTGAGTCGATAACGTATTTGCTGTTTTTAGCTCTAGCATATTTCTATCACTTATGATGACTATGTCTATTTAGTGGTTTACACACCTTAGCAAGCACGCTTTAATTTAGATAATTAATACAGCGAATGAATAAGATTGATCAAATGAATATAAGAAATGTCGATCTCAACTTGCTTGTGTACTTAAATGTACTGATAGATGAGCGAAATGTCTCGAAAGCGGCAAATAAATTAGCATTAACCCAACCTGCAATGAGTAATGCACTAAAACGTTTACGTGATTTATTTGACGATCCGCTCCTAGTACGTGCCGCAGGCTCTATGACTCCTACTGCAAAAGCGCTGAGTTTAAAACCTGAAATAGAAGCGCTGTTAAAAATGGCTGAGGCAATAACCCAACCCAGTGATATGTTTGATCCAACCACTGGCGAACTCACCTTTAGAATTATGGCGAATGATTATTTAGAATCAACGCTAGTCGCGCCTTTTATTACCCAGCAACTCAATAAACATCCAGGACTTAATTTTGATGTGCTTAGCCCCAGCGATGTTAGCCTGCAAGATATGGAAAAGGGCAGCATTGACTTAGCCATCAATCGCTTCAACGGCCTACCACGATCTTTTCATCAGGCCAGTGTCTGGCGCGATAACTATTGCTGTTTAATGCATCCAGCTAACCCATACTTAAAACAGCCTGATCTAGAGCAATACTTAGCGTCAGAGCATATTTGGGTAAATCGTGCAGGCTGGGGGGCTGAAGCTGCCGTCACGAATAAATCAGGTAGCCAAAAGCTGGGATGGGTAGACGAAGCTCTTTGGCAGCTTGAACAAACCCGTCATATTCGGGTGTTTACTCGTCATTACATGGTGGCAAGTTTGCTATGCCAATCGCCACAACTGATCGCCACACTACCAAGACGACAAGCAATGCTGCTAACTAAACATACCGAGTTAGTGATTAGCCCTGTGCCGTTTCAAATTGTCCCAATTGAAGTAAAAATGCTATGGAGCCCATTACTGCATCATGCCAGCCCACACCAATGGTTACGCCGCGAACTGCAAGCGTTCGCTAATACGATTGCTGATCGCTAGAAAGCTCTAATTAAAATGGAGCTCCCTCGTTATTATTGATTAAATCAATATCAGTTATTGAAAACAACAATTTCATAAATAGTGTGCTTAGGGCTACAGTGAAGTCATACCAAATGAGTTAACCACTAACACTGAGAGACAACATTATGATGCAAACTACAGCAAGCTTCACCCAACAAGACGGATTATTTATCGACGGCCATTTACATGCGTTCATCGAACAAAAACTTTGTAAGCAAACCACCCTTGAGTGTAATGATGTTTACCAAGCATTGGCGACTCTGGTTGATGAATTTGGCTGTCAATGTCGTAAAAACAAACATTTTGACAATGACAGTTTAGATGTACAAACGTTATTGCATGCGTATCAAGTTGAGCATAATCACCCGCATTGTCATGTTGATGCACAAACAACAACTGCGGTATTAGATGAATATTGCTGTCAGGTGCCAGCTATTATTGTTGTTGCTTTAATGGATACATTAAGCGGTACACCAAGCGATGAACACAATGCAAAAGCAATTTATCAACGTGCTGCAACACTGACTAATCGCCCTTGCATGTATCGTGCAAAGCTCTACAACGCCAATGCAGCGTAGTTCATGAAACTTTTAAACGCTCGATTATCCTTTGTGTAAAATCACTGCAACTGAGGATGGTCGAGTTTTGCTGCTCTGCCTGTAAATCAAAGGTCACTTCACCGGCTATAAATGTCTGTTGCAAAGCCAGCTCTATACTGTTGGCCGCTTCGTGCCAATTCATAAACCGTAGCATCATCACCGCACTTAAAATACTACTGGTAGGATTTGCACTATTTTGTCCAGCAATACGCTCAAACGTACCATGAGTTGGTTCAAAAAAAGCCACTTCATTATTTAAATTTGCTGCGGGCATAATACCAATACCACCCACTTGTGCAGTCAACATATCTGCTAGATAATCGCCATTTTGGTTGGTTGTTACCACTACATCAAATTGCTCAGGATTCATTAACGCTTGCTGGAGCATGTTATCTGCAATCACTTCTTTAATAACTAACGGTGCCAAGCCCTCACGCGGTATTTCTAGCCAACGGCCATTACTGTGTGGTATTGCTGAGAACTCAGTTTGCGCCACGGCAAACCCCCAACGCTTAAACGCACCATCAGTAAATTTAAGTACATTGCCTTTATGCACTACCGTTACCGAGTCACTATTTTGTTCAAGCGCATACGCTATTGCATAGCGCACTAGCCGCTCTGACCCTTCTTTAGAAATATTTTTAATGCCAATACCACATTGTTGATCAAAGCGCAGACGGGTTACGCCCATTTCTTGGCATAAAAAATCCAGCATTTTTTCGGCTTCGACACTGCCAGCTTGCCATTCAATTCCAGAGTACACATCTTCAGAGCTATCGCGGATCACAACAATATTGGTATTTTCAGGTTTTTTTAACGGTGACGGTAATGCGCAATAGCCTTTAATCGGCCGCATATTTACAAACAAATCCATTTCATGACGAAGAGCAACATTGAGTGAACGAAAACCTCCGCCAATCGGCGTGGTTAAAGGCCCTTTAATCGCTATTTTAAATTGCCGAACCGCATGAATCGTCTCTTGCGGAAACCAATCCCCATCATATAGCTGCGCAGCTTTTTCACCGTTAAAGACTTCCATCCAGTGAATTTTTCGCACTCCTTGATAACATAACTGCACAGCATGGTTCACAATGTCGCGCATACAAGGGGAGATATCCTGCCCTACTCCATCACCATCAATGTAAGCAATGATCGGCTGCGCCGGAATATGCCACACGCCTTTATTATCAATGCTAATTTGTTCACCCTGAGGTGGGATTTCAATGTGTTGATAACCCATAACCTGCCATATTTTTATTATAAAATATCATATAAACATTAAACCATGGTTGGCAGTGAGTGTCGTGGTTTTAGCATCTATACTTATCATTCAACAATAAAATAGTGAACGGATTTTATGCTTTACTCGGTCTTCTGTGAGCAATTAAAAACCATTAAGTACCAGATATGAAACTGTTTAATCGAATTTTATTCGTTACTTGTTTAGCGAGTACATCTGTTTTCGCAGCCCAGCTTGATCCTCAAGGATTAACCGAGCTGTCAAAAAGCAAGCAGCAGATAATACTGCAATGGCTGAATTTTAGTCTTGAGCAAACTCAGGCAACTTTAGGCCCACTGCCATACTCTAATTTACCCATTTATTTACACCCTCGGTATATTGCATTTGAACCCGTGCCTTGGGGAAGTGTGCGCCGTGGTGATCCAGATGGCATAGAGTTACATTTTGATCGCTTTGCCAGTTTTACACAATTACGTGATGACTGGACCCTCTACCATGAAATGGCACACCTTTACTTACCGTTACTACCCTATTCGGGCTTCTGGTTAAGTGAAGGATTTGCAACCTATATGCAAAATATAATAATGCGTGATAGTAAAGTGATCACTAGGAAGCAATTTATACATCGACTATCTGCAGGGCTTGAACGCGGACGTCAGCAAACGCGAACAAAGCAACAGCCATTAAGTGAACTTGCCGACGATATGTGGCAACAAGGTGCACAACAAAGAGTTTATTGGAGTGGTAGCGCATTTTTTATTGAAGCAGAGCTGGCTTTACAGCAACAAGGACAAAGCTTGACACAATTAATAAAACGCTATAACGAGTGTTGTTATAGCTCAAAAACAACAGCAAAAAAACTGATCACAACATTTGATCAGCTTTCACGCAGCGCCATTTTTTCAACCTTATATGCCCGTTATACACAGCGTACTGATTTTCCGGACATTACCCGTGAGCAGCTTATTTTACTGAGGTGAGTGACATAAAATATCATCAATTTCATCAAACACTTGATAAACTAAATGGCTATCTAACATCACGCTATCGGCTTTAAGGGCTTTGTCTAACTTGATTGCATGTTGGTACAATGTTTCGCACTCAAACATTCCAGCAGTTCCTTTTAGCATATGAACACTTTGTGCAAACCCTGTCATATCGCCATCTGTATATTGCTTGGTTATTGTTTCTCGCTGCTTTTTAAGCCCTTTTATGTACACCTGTTTAAGCACCTCAAATTCATGCTCTGGCAATTTTACATCTTCAAGCATTTCGATATCTAAATAACTAGCAATTTTATGACTAAATTCACTGCGGTCAATTGGTTTGCCTATATGATCAATAAACCCTTGTTTTAGATAGCGATCAACTTCATGCTTCATAGTATTTGCTGTAAGGGCAACAATGGGGGTCGTTAATCCTGTTGCCTGCATAATATGAATCGCTTGTTCGCCATCCATTACTGGCATTTGAATATCTAATAAAATCAAATCAAATTGATGATCTAGGGTCGCTTGCACTGCATCTTTGCCATTTTCTACCGCAGTAACCGTTAACCCCATTCGCTCTAAAATACGTTTGATCAATTCACGGTTTTCAGGATGATCTTCCGCTACCAGCACTTCACCCACGAGATTTCGCTGATCTTGACTTGGCAGCTCTTTTTCTTTGCTTATAGAGATCTCATCAAAACTATTGATCCAACGTACTCGTTCAGGCATATATAGCGCGATATTGAGGCTAAACTCACTGCCACTGCCAACATGGGAATGAACGGTGATATTACCATCTAACTTTTCGGCTAAACTTTTTGAAATATTTAAACCGAGTCCTGTACCGCCATATTTACGTGAGATCGATGAGTCAGCCTGATAAAACGGCGTGAACAAGTCTTGTTGCTCAGCCTCTGTCATCCCGATGCCGGTGTCTTTAACTTTAATGACAAGCTGCTCTTTAGTGCAACTCACCACTAATTGAATATGCCCTACCGTGGTAAATTTTAATGCATTAGCTGTTAAGTTTAACAATATTTGTCGTAATCGGGTTGGATCAGAAATAATCCAATCAGGCAGTGGGAATTGGTAATCAACTTTAAATTTAAGACCTTTATCACGAATTTGTTTGCCTAATAGCGATTCTATATGCGCAATGGTTGCAAATAAGTCAGTCTCGACTAAATCAATTTCAAGGCGATTGGCCTCTATTTTTGACATATCAAGTATGTCGTTTATGAGTCCTAAAACATGGCGGCTGTTTTGTAAAATAACCCGAATACCATGATTTCGTTCGTGAGGCTTAATATCGCCTAAAATAATACCATCTGCGTAGCCTATAATAGAGGTCATTGGCGTACGTATTTCATGACTCATATTTGCTAAAAAACGGCTCTTAGCTTCACTGGCATCAGTGAGTTCTGACGCCAATTGTTGTAACTCCTGCGTACGCAATTGCACTTTTTGCTCGAGGTTTTTAGTAAGCTCAACATTCTCATCATGTAAGATACTAAATTTATTTGCCACTGCAAACGCGAGTAACATCGCATCTAAGGCGGTGCCAATCAAACCTAATAAGTACAGATCGATTGCAATCGGCGTCAGTACACCTAAATTAGTTAAATTTCCCACCATATTAGGAATTGCCATCGCTAGGTAAGCAAAGACAAAGTATCGCGCGGGTTTAAAACCACTCATCCAACTGCGAACCCCTATGTACATGCCTAAGCATAAGGTGCACCCCGTTACTATGGTTGCCCAAATAAACCCAAAACCTGGCCACATAGCAGCGAAAGGCAAACCTGCGGTTGCCACCACAGCTAATATAATTGATGCTTTGGCTAATTGTGGAAAACTGTCTTTTAGCTTAAGCAAATTATTGAAAAATAAAATGTTAGTTAATGGTATTAAAACAAACCCTAGCCAATGAAAATGGGCATTATAAAAACCAAATAGTTGATCTGGAATATGGAAAAACTGGCTCCAGGCAAATACCCAGCATGCTGTAAATAAGGCGTAATAAAGGTGAGTTACATCCCGTGCGCCAAAATATATTAATAAGTTATACAAACCCAGCGCAATGCCTACCCCAAAGCACAACATCATCACCATATTTTCGATGGTGATCTGGGTAAAGAAGTCTGCATAGGGTTTTAATACCAGTTTAGGAGGAGTGTAAAAGTAGTCACTTTCATACTTGGTGATCAAAAAGTAACGCTTGCCTGGTGTAAGTGCTATTTTATTGCCGTAATGAAAAGCAAATTCGTTTTTTTCAATCCCCCCTGTTATGTAACGCGCGGCCTCAGATGTGGGATCGGCCATATCATATACACGTGTTTCAATACGCGATACTAAGGTGTTGTAAGGGAACAACACTAATTCAGCTAGCTGAGTCTGATTTTCAAGTTCGACAACTAACCAATAACTTCCGCCATAATATGTGGTACTTGTTTGTGGTTTTTTATTGTCAAGCCACGTCGCAATCTGAGTGCTGTTATCAGGAAACCCTTCATAACTTGCCGCTAATAAGGTACCAACTTGAAACAAATTTATATCTTGTTGTTGCTCTGTATAAACAAACACACCCGCTGACTGTGTTGCTCGCACTTCGCAGACATATATTGTTAGCAAGCCTAAAAAGACTACATAGCAAAAACCTTGTATTGCTTTTAACAGCATACAATACGCCTCAGTTTAATGACAAAAAGATTAGAACTGATAACTGATATCCAAACCATAGCGGCGACCTTCCCCTTTAAAATCTTCCAACATGCCAAGGAAAGAGCTCAAATCAAACTTCAAATTACTGTACTCACTGGCAAATAAATTTTTCCCCCACAGTACAAAACCTAGGTTATCTAATTGATAACGAATATTACCATTGACTAAACTGTAACCATCTTGCATAGCATACGGATTTTGGTTTTGATCAAAATAATAGTCTGATTGATAATCCACTAGTAATTGTGTTGTTAAGGGATTACCAGCAAGCTCTAAACGATATTCTACGCCTGCACTAACATTCCACTTTGATGTAAATGGCAGCCGATTATGAGTCAAACTGTTACCCAAAGGATCAACAAATTCTTCAAATTCCGCATGGGGAATGTAACCCATCGCAAAACGCATTGAAAGTGCTTTAGTCGCTTGATAATCGAGTTCAGCTTCAAGGCCATAGATCACTGAATCACCAACGTTCTCTAATAATTGCACGGGTGGCTTTTGTGGTGAGTCTGATGGTTGGTTCATAAACACTTGCTGATCATTATAATCATAATAAAAAGCAGCCCAATTAAACCGCACACCTTGCTCAGGCCACCATGATTTAGTACCAATTTCATGCGCATTGAGACGCTCTTTGCCATAGTCAGCTAATTCGGCTTGCTCTGGGGAAGATAAAAACCCGCCATTATAACCACCACTTTTAATCCCATTTGCAAAACGGTAATAGCCATGGGTTGTATCGTTAATAAGGTAGTTCACAGCAAACTGGCCAGAAAAACCATTATCAGATTGCTCGCCTTGCACATGATAAAATGGCACTAAAACCCCTGCTAAATCACTCGGATCAACTACCATATTTAATTGTGCCACTGAGTCATAATCAAGTGACTCATAGGAATAACGTAGTCCAACACTTAGCAACCAATCTGAATTAAGTTGATAGTCTAACTGGCTGAAAGCGGCAATATTTTGCGTGTCAATTTGGTTATCATAGAAGAAGGTTGCGGTTAAGTCGGTGGCTAATATACCGCGATAATCTCTTAAAATATCGTTAATATTATCTTGTTTGATTGATTCATCTGCGTAATATAAACCACTGGTTAAAGTATGTTTGTTCCATTGCGTTTGCAAGCGTAACTCTTGGCTAAATAAGTGAGTATCTAAACCTAGATTTCCTTCGCATAATCGCGCTGGTGAGCCATCACAATTAAATGCATGATCGCGCTCTAATTGGTTATAACTACTAATCGAAATAATTTCGTTAAACTCATTTAATTGCCAATTAATATGTGCACTAAACCCTTTACCATCCGTTTTATGCGGAGAATCGTTATTAACTTTAACCGTGTAAAAGTCATCACTGGCATCATTGAAGCCAAAGTTATCATAGCAATTTGTCGAACCAGCTTCGCTAGGACTACATAACTGACCTGTTAATGGATCCGCCACTACACCGATATTACCGACAGGCTGCACAATACCCTGCCAATCTTCGAGGTGCGCTTGTAACAATACCTGTACAGTATCAAACTCACTTAATAGTGATAGCCGTGCATTGGTTTGTTGCATTCCAGCGGTAGGTGATTGTGCAAAAGTATTGGTGGTTGAATAGTCATAGTCTTGATGATTTAAAGCGACACGAAACGCGCTGTTATCACTTAATTGATTGTTATACATAGCATCAATACTAAACGCGTTATTATTTGCTATACCCGCTGTTAAATACCCCGACTCGTTAAATTCAGGGCGTTTAGTGCGAATTAAAATTGCTCCGCCAGTTGAATTGCGGCCAAATAAAGTCCCCTGCGGACCACGCAAAATATCCACTTGCTCAATATCAAAGAAGTTAACGATCTGATTACTTGCAGATCCTACGGCAATGTCGTCTACATAAATAGCCACAGGCGAGGTGTTCGCCGTATTGTAGTCAACTAAACCAACCCCCCGGATATTTACCGCCGGTGGCGTACCTTCAGCCGCATTTTGGCTGATTTTTAAATTAGGCGCGAATACCGATAACTCTGTTGAATCTTTATAATGTTGATTTTTAAGGCTATCACCTTTGACCTGACTAATGGCAATACTAACATCTTCAATTGCCTGCGCGCGTTTTTGGGCGAACACCTCAATGACTTCGAGGCTTTGGCTAGAGCCACTCGAATCGTCATTTTTTGCCTGTGCAGCCACAGCAAAAACGAGGCTCGACGAGCACAGCAGCAATATATGATTTGAAAAAGGATAACGTTGGCTTTTCATTAGATGGTGAACCTTAATACCGACAATGTAAAGATATTGTAATTATTTACGATTATAGACTAATTTATTGATTAAAGTCGCCAAGTTATCCATTAATTAGCTAGTTTTACTGCGCTTCAAAGGCATTTTCACCACTGATCTGCTGCGGATACCCACACAGTGCTCGTGCTGTTTGCATTCCAGCCATAACCGCAGCTTCAACACAACCTGCATTAACACCTGTTTTGATCCAATCGCCGGTAATAAATAAATTACTAAATTGCGTGCCATCAGTTGCTAAACGATATTGACTGGAACCTGAAACCGACAGCACATAACGCTCACTTGGATCAACATTCACTCGCCAGTACTGTTGATCTAAGCGCGCTGATTCTGGCACGTCATGCTGTGTATATAAAATGGACCAATCAAAGTCATTATCGTTATAAGCTAACGGCCATAATGGCTGCATATTAGTTGTTAATAGTTGTGTTAAGTTAGTTTTTACTTGTGCTTTTGCCCGTGCAGGGAAACCATGATCACTCTGTGGTGGATACTCTTGACAAGGAAATGCACTACAAAAATAGGCAATATTCTGCGGACTATTGCTTGCAGGCCACTGCTCTTTATCAATTAAGTTTTGCATTGCAGCCCAAGTATCAAACGGTTCGCTAAAACCACTCAAAATAGGCCCTTCTTCACTTGGCGGCATATACTGCCAACCTAACTGTTGATCTGTTTTATTTAACCAAATCTGACTGGCTTGTGTAGCTACCGAAAGAACATTTTTAGCCTGAGCAGCAAAGTTGTCGTCTATTGCTAATAATTGTGGGCAAACATGCTCTAATGAAGCAACTGAGACCCCAAGGATCAGCCGGTCAAAATCATCTTTAAACTGCAGTGTTTTAGTTGGTAGTTGTGCGCCAAAATGTGCTTGGTAACAGCTGGGCCAATCACTCCAAAATGATTCTAAATTAATATTATTCTGCTTTAGTAACAGGGCCTGCTCGTGGTTTATCTGCTGATAAAGAGGCTCACTTGGCCAGCAAGCTAAGTTTTTCACATCAATTAATGGCTGATACTCTGATGAGTTATTTAAACTCACTTGCTGTTGTAATAACACAGAAGCAACACAGTTTTGGCCACTTTCATCAATCCCAGGTGTAAGTTGCTGTAGTTGATGGAAGAATTCAAAGTTAACGCCTCTTTGTTTTAATAGTTCATACAATGGCGCAAAAATAACATCGCCCATTCCCGCCTGCATTTTCCACATTACCCCACCGCGATAACACAATGCGATTCTAAGCATGGCAAGTGCAGCAACTCCAGCTTCTACATTTGGTTTTTTAAAATCACCTTGTGGGTAGGCAAACACTAAATCATAAAAACCACGCACGGGCGCAGAATCGACACTGTATTGTTTATTCGCACCATTTTTTAATAACCATTGACGAAAATCATACTTGTTAATGACCCCAAAACCATCGCGATAAACTTTATCTTTAATCAATCCAACCAGCATCGCTATCGCTAAATCGGCACAAATATAAATACGCCTCAACTCTGCATTGTCATCCAGTAACTCGGTTAACTCTTGGTTAATCCAGCGTTTTAGTTTTCTGACAATATACCAAATCACTAAACTATCTTTCTTCTCAGAAATTTGTGGCTGCAGTGTGTTGTTACTTTGCACAAAGCTATTTAATTTATCGACAAGTAAGCTAGGTGTTGAAGTGATTTCTTGATTGAGATTTTGTATATCGTTGGTAAAGGTTTGCCATGCATCACTGCCATCAGAAACCAAGGTCTGAATTTGTTGATGAAAATGGCGTAGTAGGTATCTATCTCGTGGTTTTTTTGTCGTTAATTGTGTGCTCTTAGCTTGGACTCTGGCGGCCAGTTCAAATTGTGGTATCCATTTTTTTAGCCATGCAAGGGTCATTTTTACAAAGTCCCACACGGTAATATCTAAACTCCCATTCGCAGGATTGCCAGGTAAAACAGGAAAGTCTATAGGCCACGTTTGCCACTGTTCATCAATGTGCTCCTCAAGGGCAATAAAACTATGCGGTTTAAGTGCTTGTTGCCAGGTACTCAGTGCACTCGTTGGCGGACGCTGTAGCTTGTCGTATACAGTTTCAATGGTTTTAAAACTATTAACATAGGCACCAAACCAGACATGTAAACCATGCTCTTCTATGCGCTGCCCCATAACAGCATTACGGCCACTGGCTCCTTTTCCTCCTAAACGCCAACCTTGTTGGTACACTGTAATATGTCTTTTTTGCTGCCAATTAGGTTGTTCAGTCAGGTATAAAGCAGCCGTCATTGCGGCAACACCACCGCCTATAATAACTATTTTTTCTTGCTCCATAATGGATCCTTACTTAGGGAGTATTTGTGTAGCTTGAAGTTGGTCAAAATCCATCTTGATATAAAACGGCAAATACACAGCTTGCGCTCCTAGCTGTAAACCAAACATTTGCGCTAAAGGAAAACTATCTAGTTGCTGTAAATGTAGCTGATAAGCACCACTGAGTAGCTTAAATTGATGGATTTTCTTTATTTCTGAAGGAGAGTGCATAACTGCTTGAAAAACAGCCTTATCGCCTTGCCCGTCAGGAAATTGCTTAAATAGTATTTGATCCATCTGTGGATTCACAAAACCCTGTAACAGCTGCTTTAATAGCGAAAAATCAATACCAAGATGATCCCCATCAAACAAATTGGCGACATGCTCGCCAAAGTCCTCTAATACAGGTAATAAGCCATCGCTTTGCGTCTTGACGTTTTTGGTGACTGAAAATAAATGCTGTGATTGTAATTTTGACGTTGGCGAAAAATGCTTAAAACAATCCAGTGAAACTGAAAAGTCGGTTATATCACTTACCGAACTGGGCATCTGGTAATCACATAAATATTTATTGTAACCCCATGTTTCTCTGCCGTTTATTAATGCATAAACATTATTTACGCAAATAAACGCCGGATACCAATAAAGATGAGTAATATCTTCATCATTGCCTTGCTTTTCAACCTTTGCAACTGGTAACCAAATAATAATATCAGTCTCTTGCATCCAACCGTGCTCACTAAAAGGCGGCGTTAATGAGGCAATTTTTTCTATGTCGGTAAAGGTTAATAATGCATATTCGCCTATGCCTTTAAAATATAACTCATCCGTTGCAACAATATTAAGCGTTGTATCGATATACTGTTGAACTTTATCCTGATCTATTTTTGCAAAAAAACCATACATATTTGCATTAGTCATTCGACATGGTGGCTTTGCAACAGGGTTTGATAAAAAGTGACTATAAGGAGGTAGTTGTACGGTCATGATTTATAATTATTTTATTGGATAAAAAAATAAGTATAGCCAAGATTTTTTACAAGGTAGTAATTTCAGTTAATTATTTTCAGTGAGCAAGTATTGGCTATATTGTTGATAACCAAAGCTATCGAAGCCTTTTGACAAGGGATTCATAAACCCATGACCGTAGTCTGCACGCTGGCATTGCACTTTGATTTGCTGCTCTAAACAAGCGAGCACAGGAAGAATATCAAAGTGCACTTCTTGCTTCGCAAAAATAAACTCGCAGGCCACGCTGGCAGACAAATCTAAATAATGACGAACTTGATTTGGATAAAATGCCACTAATCTTTTTATCTGTGAATTTTTCACAGTTGCTTGGCTTCGCCACGCAGCGGCTCCACCAGCACTAAAACCGATTACCGTAGTTGGTTTAGTTACTCTACTAAGAATGGTATTAAGCTTGTTGAAATAGTTATCGTGACCACACTCAGTGATAAATAAATCATACTGTAATTGCTCATCAATCACTGGCTGCAATTGCCCATCGTACGGATCGACAATTATGCTTTTAGCGTTAAATTGCCGTGCAAAGTGACTCAAATGAGCGGTTTTACCAAAAATATCACTAACGATAATGTATTCCATAGCCAAATCTTATTATTTACAGTTAAATTACCGCACAACAGTTAAAATACCGCTAAACGCCTTTTTCAGATTAGCTAATTAAAATATAGCAGTTAAAATACAATGGCTAGAATAAAGTTAAAATAATGCTTGCGTAAATAAAATTACTGGGGTAAATTGTCCTCTTGGTCCTAAAAAAGCCTCGCGGTTAACCTCTTTACCCTGATCCAGTAATCCCCGCAAAACGTATATTATAGAGCTAAGTTATTGTACGGCGAGAACCCCAATTCAGACTACGGCATATTTTTAAATAGTCGCATAAATGTCATAAAGATCGTCAACACTGTAATGAAGCTAAACACAACACGGTCTATCTAATTGTGCTTTGAAAGCTAATAAAGAAATTAGCGCACATTAAAGATAACAAGAAAAAAGTGAGTTTTATTATGTCTTATAGTTACAACGGATCTATGATCCAAATCGCACATCCAGTGCAATCAATTTCAGTAAATAAACAACGTGTTATTTTTTCTGATACACAAGGTTTAAAAAATACCTTATTTACAAAAGCAAGTGACGCACGTCAATTTGTTAAATGGTTAAAAGCCAATTAATCGATACTGATTTGCTTCCTCGCAATTTAAATGACGCCAGCTAATGCTGGCGTTTTGCTTTTTTTAAGCTAACTATTCAACAGCTGCTACACTTAGTATATTAATAATTTATCTGTGGTTGAATTAATGCATTATGCCTTTCGTTATGCTTTTTTATCATTGTTAATTAGCACTCCTTTGCATGCTAAAACAATTGATTGGATAGTCACTGACTTTGCCCCTTATTATATTTTTAACGATCAATACGCAGGAACAGGCCGCGATGAAGGTGTTATCGCCTTATTAGAACAACAGCTTCCTAGCTATACATTCAACCGTACTATTTTTCCATCAAGTCGCACAATACAGGAGCTGTCTAACCCAAATCATACTTACTGCATGCTCTCGCTATACCAAAGCCCGCACCGCAAACAACACATCAGCTTTAGTGAACAGACTTCGACGGTTGGCTTATCGCCTTCTATTGCTATTCACCAAGAGCTTGTGCAACATCTCAAGCTTGAAACAAGTACACCTGTATCATTGAAAACCCTACTCAATCAATACCAACTTGCACTGGGGATTTCTATGAGCCGATCATACGGTAATGCTATTGATGCAGTAATTAATAATAGTGCCGACGCATCCATAATTATTCGACCTGGTCGCGATACCCTTGCCAGTTTGACTTACATGTTAAAGAAAAAGCGCATTGATATTTTATTGGGCTACCCAAGCGAGCATTACTATTTAGCAAAATCGATGGGGTTTGAAGATCAGTTAATGCAATTGCCTCTGACTGAAGCTCCCGATCTGAGTTATGGCTATATTGGCTGTACTAATACCGAGCAAGGTATCGCACAAGTTGAAGTGCTTAATGCAGCACTGAAAGAAATAAAACAACAACCAGCCTACCATGAAGTGTTATTACGTTGGTTACCAGATAATTTAAAACCGTTACTAGAGCAACGTTTACAAGCAAACAAAAACGCCCCAACTGAGTGAGGCGTTTATCAATATTAGCATATTTATTTAACCTGAATTCAGGTTAGGTTTTACTTACGCACACCTTCAATATATAAACCAATATCAACATGTGTAGATGCAGGACCTAGGTTGTAATCAATACCAAAATCAGCAAGCTTTAAACTGGTTTCACCTTCAAAGCCAACTCGGTAACCACCCCATGGATCTTTACCTTCACCAATTTTATCGATTTCAAAGGTAATCGTTTTTGTTACACCATGAAGGGTAAACTCACCTGTTACATCAGCTTCATCACCCTCTTCATCAAACTTAATTGACGTACTTTTGAAGGTCGCTGTTGGAAACTTATCAACATTTAAAAACTCTTTACCACGTAAATGCTTATCACGTTCAGCATGGTTCGAATCGATACTTTTAGTATCAATATTAACCATGATCTGTGATGCATCTGGGTTAGCTGCATCGTAGCTAAAGCCGCCGTCAAAAGTATTAAAACGACCGTGTAACCAGCTATAACCTAGATGCTTAATTTTAAAATTTACAAATGCATGGGCACCTTGAGTGTCAATAACATAATCTGCAGCGTGTGCAGTATTAGCACCAAACAATGTTGCTGCTACTGCAGCTGAAAGTAATATTTTTTTCATTTATTAATCATCCTTTTGTGGTTTTATCATTCTAACTAAGGTTTTATCTTTATCGATAAAGTGATGTTTTAACGCCCCAAGAGCATGTAAAACCACTAATCCTATGAGGCTACATGCCACATAGTAGTGAACTTTACCTGCAATATCTGCTTGATTAGCTACTGAAAAATCAATTGCGGGAATACTAAATAAGGTAAACACCTCAATTGCACGACCATCCGCAGTAGAAATCAAATAGCCTGAAATCACAATGACGCTAAGCAGTAGATATAAAAATATATGTACTGTATGCGCTACATTATTTAACGCTTTACTGCTGCCCGCTACTGGCTCAGGCTGCGTGCCCAATGCACGCCAAGCAAATCTAAAAATTAATAAAGCAACTAAGGTGATCCCTACGCTTTTATGTAAATCCAAAGAACCTTTATACCAACTATCGTAATAAGTAAGTTCAACCATGTACAAGCCAAGGCCAAATAAGCCAATCACCATTACCGCCATTAACCAATGTAATAAAATGGCAACCACACCGTACGAAGATTTTGTATTTTTAAGCATGTGTTATTAATTCCATTATCGAATGACATCAGAATAGCGCGTACCTAGATAGAAGAAAATAGCTAATAACAAACAAGTTATGTGCGTATATGCACAATTAAGATTAAATTTAGCAAGTTAGCAAGTTAGCAAGTTAATCAATGATAAACATCATCACCCTAATAATTGTTTAATTATTTTCAACCAAACCGATATAAATTTGTGTTGTAGGATCGACTTGCAAGCAAGTGATAAGATTTTCTTTGATGAGCTCTAACATAGCAATAAAGCTAACCACTACACCACTGCGGCCTTCGTCAAAAGTGAATAAGTCAGTGAAAGGAAGTTGCGTGCCGGCTGTCGATAACTTTTGCAAAATTAAACTCATTCTTTCGCGAGTTGATAAAGCTTCTGCGGTTATTTGATGATGCTCAAAAGTTTTAGCTCGGGCCATCACATCACTGAGCGCAAATAGTAAATCTTTTAAATCAACATCAGGTAACAATTGAGCGTGCTCGTTCTGCTCAGGCACTAACGCATGGGCAATAAAAATATCGCGGCCAACACGTGGAATATCATCAAGGTTCTGCGCAGCTAGCTTAAATTGTTCATACTCTTGTAAACGACGAATTAATTCAGCCCGTGGATCTTCTTCTTCCTCAAGCTCTTCATGTTTTGGCAGTAATAGTCGTGATTTTATTTGTGCAAGTAATGCCGCCATCACCAAATATTCACCAGCAAGCTCCAATTGGAACTCGGTCATCATTTCAACATAACGGACGTATTGTTCAGTAATGCTAAAAATCGACAATTCCAGAATATCTAACTTATGTTTTTTTATTAAATATAGTAATAAATCAAGTGGCCCTTCAAAGGTTTCTAAAATTACTTCTAGAGCGTCTGGCGGAATATACAAATCTTCCGGGGTATTCATTACTTCTTTGCCATGCAAAAAAGCCAGCGGCAACTTTTGTTGCCCCGGCTCTCGTATTTGAGCTACATCATCAGTATGTAGTTCGTTCATGGTTTATTGGCGTAGTTATTCAAATGGAGCTGTATCGCCACAGCCTACACGCAGCACCTCAACTGTATCTTCTGACAGGTCGATCACTGTGGTTGCTTGCTCAGCTAAATAGCCGCCATGAATAATTAAATCAACTTGATTACCTATGCGATCACGTATCTCGTCCGGATCAGACTCAGTAAACTGCTCACCGGGTAAAATTAATGAACACGACATCAATGGCTCACCTAACTCGGCTAGCAATGCGCAGGTAATTGGATGTTCTATTACACGAATACCAATGGTTTTTTTCTTGTCGTTTAACAAACGTTTTGGTACTTCTTTAGTGCCTTTAAAGATAAACGTATAAGGCCCGGGTGTATTGTTTTTAATTAATCTAAATAGTTGGTTATCTACTCGCGCATAAGTAGAAAGCTCAGATAGATCACGACATACTAAGGTAAAGTTATGGTGTTTTTCAATACCACGGATGCGCTCAATACGCTCTTTTGCTTGTTTGTTACCTAAATTACAGCCTATTGCATAGCCTGAATCGGTTGGGTATACCACCACTCCACCTTGTTTGATAATGTCGACCGCTTGATTAATTAAGCGTGGTTGTGGATTATCTGGATGAATATGAAAAAAATCACTCATTTAGTTCTCCTGTTTGCCCTTCCCAAGTTTGCCAAACGCCTTGGCAATCTTTTGGCAAATATAAGTTTTTTCCTAATTCTAGCCAACTAGTAGGAAAATGAAAATCAGATCCTTGCGAACACAGTAAATCGTATTCACGGCTCAATTCGCCTAAAAACTGTCGCTCAGTCGGTGCTTGTTGTGGTTGTGCAACTTCCATTGCATCGCCACCGGCATCTTTAAACTGACTCAATAATTTGCGCAGCCATTTATTTGACATTTGATAACGCCCAGGGTGGGCAATCACAGCAACGCCACCTGCGGCATGAATGGCGGCAATGGCGGTTTGCATATCACACCAATCGCTTGGTACATAACCCGTTTTAGCGCGGCCAAGGTATTTTTTAAACACCCCAGGAATTGTAGTTGCAACGCCACGAGCAATAAGTGCTCTTGCATAATGTGCACGGGTAATTTGTGCATCTGCGGCAAGCTCTTGCGCTTGTTGATAAATGCCATCAAAGCCATTTTTCTCTAAACGACGACCGATCTCGACAGCTCTATCAGCACGTTTTTGCTGTTGGATAGTCAATAAGCTGGTCAATGTTGACTCGTCAATATCTACGTTTAATGCCACGATGTGGATCTCAAAACTTTCCCACTTAGTGGAAATTTCAACCCCTGATATCAAGGTTAATGGTAGAGATTCGCTTTCTATATATGCTTGTGCAGGTTTAACCGCAGCAGTGGTGTCGTGATCAGTGATCGCAAACACATCTATATTTTTTTCAACTGCACGCAATAATAATTGCTCAACAGTTAATTGCCCGTCAGAATGTGTGGTATGACTGTGTAAATCGTATTTTATCAAAAGAGAAGACTGCTCATATTAAATGTGCGAAAGTTGTTATTAAGTATAACAAAATTTTTTAATAAATTGTTTTAAATAAATACTTGACACTAACGCAGTTGATACGGTTTACTGTAGTCACTTGAGACACAAATAGAATTACAACAATGATAAATTCAATCCAAAACACTATCTGGTGGTGGCACTCGTAAATTATCGGGTGATGAATTGTCGTGTCTAACACATTCTAAACCCGCTTATTGCGGGTTTTTTTATATTTAAATTTTAGGGTAACAAACATGAATAACGTAGCAACTTTTACACATCATTGGTGGTGGCGCCTGGTATAGCGGGACGGTAATGGTCTATCTGAAACATAGGTATCGTTATTCAAACCCCGCATAGCTTAGCTTGCGGGGTTTTATTTTTTTGAGGGAATGAGGTTTGATTTTTAGTCATATAACAACAACGCCAGGTGAAGTTACTAGCATCACCGAAGTGCGAGAATATATACATAGCCCATTGGCATTATATGGATTGCTTGATAAAGATAATTCATTACTCTTAGAGTCAGCAGAAATTGATTCTAAAGACAGTGTCAAAAGTTTAATTTTGGTAGATTGTGCACTAAAAATAATCTGCACAGGTAAAACAGTCACAGTAACGGCGCAATCTAATAATGGTCAGCAATTACTGCCTTATTTACAAACTAAATTAGAAAACTGCCATACTCAATTAAACAAGCAAACTCTCAGCATCGAATATCAAGGTATCGATCATAATATTGATGAAGCCTCAAAGCTGATTGCCGATAATGCTTTTAGTGCCTTGCGCTGTTGTATAAATAGTATCAGCAGCACCACAAACAATCCATTTTCGTTATTTTTAGGCGGTGTGTTTGCTTACGACATGGTAGCCAACTTTGAACAACTGAGTGATGTACCAGATGGAGAAAATAGCTGTCCTGATTACGTATTTTATTTAGCTGAAACCTTAGTGGTAATTGATCACCAAGCTAAAACCACTGAGCTGATTGGTAACGTTTTTAATGGCCCTGATGTGCATGCAAACTGTTTTGAAGTGGGTAAAAAGCTCGAACGTTTAAATACCTTATGCGACCAAGCCGATAGCTATAGTGCGCAGCAAAGTGCTGGCAGCAGTGACGTCAGTGTTGATATTAGTGACGAGCTCTATTGCCAACAGGTCAATAGTTTGAAAAAACACATTGTCGATGGCGATATTTTTCAAGTTGTGCCATCGCGTACCTTCTCGTTAGCTTGCGCCAACCCACTACATGCCTACAGCCAACTAAAAAAACAAAATCCAAGCCCGTACATGTTTTATATGCGCGACAGTGAATTTGCGTTATTTGGTGCCTCTCCTGAGTCAGCTTTAAAGTTTTGTGCTACATCACAACAAGTTGAAGTATATCCAATTGCAGGAACTCGCCCACGAGGAAAGTTTGCTAATGGCCAAATTAATCCAGATTTAGACAGTCGTATTGAACTGGAACTGCGCAACGACCAAAAAGAGCGTGCTGAGCATTTAATGTTGGTTGATTTAGCACGAAATGACGTAGCTCGTATCAGTGTCCCGGGAACTCGCCACGCAAAAGAGCTATTAAAGGTCGACCGTTATTCGCAAGTAATGCATTTAGTGTCACGCGTTGTTGGCACATTAAAACCTCAGCTGGATGCCCTACACGCTTACCAAGCCTGTATGAACATGGGCACTTTAGTTGGTGCGCCTAAAGTCAGCGCGGCAGAGTTGGTAAGGCAAACTGAAGGTAAGCGCCGTGGTAGTTACGGTGGTGCGGTAGGTTATTTAACCGGTGACGGCGCCATGGACAGTTGCATTGTTATTCGCTCGGCCTTTGTTAAAAATAATACCGCGTATGTACAAGCCGGTGCCGGAGTTGTGTTTGACTCAGACCCTCAATCTGAAGCCAATGAGACTCGTGCTAAAGCACAAGCGGTTATTACAGCCATTCAATCGACGTACCAAGGACACTAAAATGAGTCAAAACATCAACAACTTAACGGACTTAAAAATCTACTTTTTAGATAATTTTGATTCATTTAGTTATAACTTAGTCGATGAACTTTCTATGTTAGGCAGCGATTTAGTGGTATATCGTAACAACATAGACGCGCAGGTGATTTATGACAAAATGTGTGCGGAAACGAAACCAGTGATTTTAGTACTGTCGCCGGGCCCAGGCACCCCCACTGCGGCGGGCTGCTTAATGGCATTGATTGAACTATGCAAAGGCCGTTTTCCAATGTTGGGGATTTGCCTTGGCCAACAAGCACTAACACAAAGTTATGGCGGTATTATTGGCCATGCTGGAGAAACCGTACATGGTAAATCATCAATCATTGAGCTTGGTGAGCACCCAGTATTTGCAGGTATGGGTGAACGTATGCCTGTGGCACGTTATCATTCACTGATGGCCACGAAAGTACCCGACAGTGTTGCAGTGATAGCCCACTATGAGTCAATACCGATGGCAATTTATCATCGTGACGATAAAGCCCTTGGCTATCAATTTCATCCTGAGTCTATTTTGACGCCCAATGGCGCCGCGCTACTTCAACAAAGTATGCAATTTTTAGCCAGTGCACAGCAGTAGAGGATAGTATGTCAGTAAACCAACAATCAGCCAGTGAGGCGAGCATTGGCTCAATGATTGATGTGTTATTAACGCAAACATCATTAAGCTTTAGTCAAAGCCAACAGTTATTTGATGCCATTATGCAAGGCAAAGTAAATGACATCGAACTGGCAGCCATCTTAGTGGCACTGAAAATAAAAGGTGAAGTAAGCGACGAAATCGCAGGAGCAGCCGCATCGATGCGTGCTAATGCGATACCTTTTATTACTCACTTAACAAACCTTGTCGATAGTTGTGGCACTGGCGGCGATGGCTCAAACACTATTAATATTAGCACCACCGCCGCCATCGTTGCTGCAGCTTGCGGTATAAATATGGTCAAACACGGTAATCGCAGTGTTTCGAGTAACTCCGGCTCCGCTGATTTACTCAAAGCATTGGGCATCAATATAGACATGAACCCAGCACACGCGGCGCAGTGTTTAGAGCAAACCGGCTTTACGTTTTTGTTTGCTCCGCATTATCACAGCGGCGTACGCCATGCTATGGGTGTGCGAACGACCTTAAAAACCCGTACTATTTTTAATATTTTAGGGCCATTGGCAAATCCAGCAGCACCGGATGTGCAATTATTGGGGGTATATGATGAAAGTTTATGCTTAGCGATGGCACACACCTTAAAAACGTTAGGTACACCGCGCGCAATGGTCGTTCATGGCTCGGGCACCGATGAAATAGCCTTGCACGGTGAAACGACCGTCGCAGAGCTTAACAACGGAAAAATCAGCCAGTACACACTTACCCCTGCTGATTTTGGTCTTGCAAACTATTCACTTGAACAACTTGCCGGTGAAGGGCCAGAATATAACGCCAAGGCTAGCATGGCTATTTTAGCTGGTAACGGCACCGACGCGCACAATGCGGCCATTATTGTTAACGTTGCTGCGTTGCTTTATTTAACCAATAAAGCCGACGATTTTAAAAGTGCCGCGATGCAAGTTAAAGAGGTTTTACAAAGCGGCCGTGCATTGAATACCTTAAATGCCATTGTCATAAGCAGTAATAAAGAATACGCAAACTCCGAGGTAAGTAATGGCTAATGTATTAGACAAAATAGTTGCAGATAAAAAAATAGAGCTCATTGAACGCAAATCCAAGCGCCCTCTTGAGAGCTTTAAGCATCAAGCAATACCCACAAATCGTGATTTTTATAAAGCCCTTGCAACGCCTGGCACTCAGTTTATTTTGGAATGCAAAAAGGCCTCGCCGTCAAAAGGCCTTATTCGAGAGCCGTTTGATTTAGCCGAGATCACCCGTGTTTATAAAAACTACGCTAGCTGCATCAGTGTGTTAACCGATGAAAAATATTTTCAGGGTAGTTTTGATTATCTCGAATTTGTGCGCAGTCAAGTAGAGCAACCATTGATCTGTAAAGATTTCTTTATTGATGAATACCAAATTTATTTGGCCCGTATTTATGGCGGCGATGCTATTTTATTAATGTTGTCAGTACTCGATGATACGCAATATCAATCGCTTGAAAAAGTTGCAAAAAGCCTAAACATGGCAATCCTCACCGAAGTGAGTAACGAAGCTGAAGTACATCGAGCTCTGGCACTCAATGCGCAAATTATTGGTATTAATAACCGTGATTTACGTGATTTGAGCACAAACTTAGCTACCACTGAGGCACTAAGAAAGCTTATTCCTGATAACAAAGTGGTTATTTCAGAATCAGGTATTTACACACACCAAGATGTAAAACGCTTGGCCCCGTTGTGTAATGGCTTTTTAATCGGTAGTTCACTGATGGCTGAGCGTGATTTAGAGCGCGCTTGTCGAAGCGTAATTTTAGGTGAAAACAAAGTTTGTGGCTTAACCCGTAGCCAAGATGCCATTGCCGCTTATGAAAGTGGTGCCGTTTATGGGGGGCTAATTTTTGCACCTAAATCCCCTCGTTTTGTTGATTTAGATTGTGCAAAACAAGTTATGCAAAGTGCCCCGCTTGCTTATGTAGGCGTATTTGTAAACGCAACAATCGCAGACGTTGTCAATCATGCTCAGAGCTTAAAGCTTGCAGCAGTGCAATTACATGGCCAAGAAGATGCAGTCTATATAAACGAACTGCGTCCTTTGCTACCAAGTAATTGCCAGATTTGGAAGGCACAAGCTGTGAAGGATAGCTTGCCAGCACCTGTCAATGGCGTTGATCGCCACTTATACGATACTCACAGCGATACGCAAGCCGGCGGTACCGGTAAGACCTTTGATTGGGCAATACTCAAAGAGACTAAGCAGCCATTTATGCTTGCTGGTGGCTTAAACCCAGAAAATATTCAAGGTGCATTATATCAAGGTGCGCATGGACTCGACCTAAATTCAGGGGTTGAGCAAAGCGCCGGTAAAAAATGCCCAAACAAATTAAATGATGCATTTATCAGCATCCGTAAATATTGAGGTTAATATGAATAATCCAGCTTATTTCGGCGAATTTGGCGGCATGTTTGTCCCAGAATTGCTAGTACCAGCACTTAAACAACTCGAAAACGAATTTAATAAATCGCAAACAGATCCGGCTTTTCAAGCTGAACTGGAAAAGTTACTTAATGAATATGCTGGCCGTCCTACGCCGCTGACATTAACGCGTAACTTAATTAAAAACCCAAAAGTAAAATTATACTTAAAGCGTGAAGACTTACTGCACGGTGGCGCGCACAAAACGAATCAGGTGTTAGGCCAAGCACTATTAACTCAACGCATGGGTAAAAAACAAGTTATTGCTGAAACAGGCGCAGGCCAACACGGCGTTGCAACGGCGCTTGCGTGTGCGTTACTTGGTTTAAAATGCCGTATTTATATGGGCGCTAAAGACGTGGCACGCCAACAACCAAACGTATTTAGAATGAAACTAATGGGCGCTGAAGTGATCCCGGTTACTGCAGGCTCTGGCACATTAAAAGATGCCGTAAACGAAGCGCTTCGTGATTGGTCAGCAAATTATAAAGAAGCGCATTACTTACTTGGTACTGCTGCAGGTCCTCACCCATTCCCTACCATCGTTCGTGAGTTCCAAAAAGTGATTGGTGAAGAAGCGAAACAACAAGTATTAAAAGCTGAAGGTCGCCTCCCTGATGCGGTGCTTGCTTGTGTAGGCGGTGGCTCTAACGCCATTGGTATGTTTACAGATTTTATTGACGAGCCAAGTGTAAAACTCATTGGCGTAGAGCCCGCTGGCAAAGGGCTTGATACTCACGAGCACGGTGCAACAATCTGTAAAGGAACCAAAGGTATTTTGCACGGTACTTATACCTATATAATGCAAAATGATGATGGCCAGATTGAGGAATCATATTCTGTCTCAGCGGGTCTTGATTACCCAGCTGTTGGCCCACAACATGCGTTTTTACATGAAACTGGCCGTGCGCAATATGTGGGTATTACAGATACCGAAGCATTAGAAGCATTCCAATTACTGGCTAAAAACGAAGGGATTATTCCTGCGCTCGAATCAAGTCATGCACTAGCTTACGCACTGAAGTATGCAGAGCAGCAAACTGAAGAGTCAATTTTAGTAGTGAATCTAAGTGGTCGCGGCGACAAAGACTTATCACACGTTATGGATGTACTTTCTAAAGGGGATCAGTTATGAGCCAGACAGCAATTCAAAAAACAGACCGCTACGGTAAAATGTTCGCCCGTTTAAGCGAGCTAAATCAAGGTGCATTTGTGCCGTTTGTTACAATTGGCGATCCAAATAAAGAGCTGAGCGTTGAAATAATCAAAAGCTTAATTGATGGCGGCGCTGATGGCTTAGAGCTGGGTATTCCATTTTCAGACCCAATAGCAGATGGCCCAGTTATTCAAGCTGCCAATATTCGCGCCCTTAAAGTAAATATAAATACCCAAGATTGCTTTGATATCATCAAGCAAGTACGCCAGTACAATGCTGATATCCCAATTGGTTTATTGTTGTATTCGAACTTAGTGTTTAAACGCGGTTTAGAGGCTTTTTACCAAGATGCCAAAGCAGTTGGCGTTGACTCAATTCTAGTTGCAGATGTGCCGCTTCATGAATCTAAAATGTTTCGCAAAGCGGCAATGAGTAATGGCATTGACCCCATTTTTATAGCCACGCCTAACGCACCTGATGACACTTTACGCGAATGTGCCTCTTATGGCCGTGGTTATACTTATTTGCTATCCCGTGCGGGTGTAACAGGCACAGAAACTAAAGCACAAATGCCGGCGACATCAATTGTCACTAAACTAAAAGAATACCACAGCGCCCCTGCGTTATTAGGTTTTGGGATTTCAACCCCTGATGATGTAAAAGCAGCACTTAATGCCGGTGCAGCGGGTGCTATATCTGGCTCAGCGGTAGTGAAAATTATTGAAGCGAATCTCGATACCCCTCAAGCTATGCTCAGTGGTTTACAAGAGTTCGTAGCGAGCATGAAAGCTGCAACTGCGCTGTAAGTTCATACTTCGAAAATAGAAAAGGGCCTGTTGCGGCCCTTTTCTGGTAATCAAACGCGTTAAAGACTCTCTTTCAACGCTTTTGCTGCTTTAAATACAGGTTTGTTAGCGCCTTCAATGTCTATTGCCTCTCCCGTTTGTGGGTTGCGTCCTGTACGTGCGGGATAATAACTTAACGCAAACGTGCCAAAGCCATTTACTTGCACTTGATCACCTTCTGATAATGATTTAGTGATGGCTGCAAGCATGCTTGATAACGCCGCTTGAGAATCTTTTTTAGTTAATTCACTGTGTGCAGACATTGCACTAATCAGTTGTGCTTTATTCATAAAATGCTCCTAAAAATACCGCTTACTCAGTCACTGTTCAGCAGATTTTGGTAATGATTGAATACAAAGGCACGCAGGCTAAGGGTTAGTAACTACTAAGTCAACCTTGTAAACAACACAATAAGTTGATACAACCTCTGCAACTATTTTTGGTTTTAAATTTTTGGGCATTCTATGCATGCAATAATTGAGTTTATTCCGCTAATTTTATTTTTTGCGGTATTCAAGTTAGTTGATATTTACTGGGCAACGGCATTATTAATGGGCACCACTTTTCTGCAGGTCGCTTATTCTTATTTTAAAATAGGCAAAGTACCTACACGCCAATGGTTATTTTTTGCCATTGCAGTGATTTTAGGCACTCTTACGCTGGTGTTTCATGATGAACAATTTGTGAAGTGGAAAGCCACTATCATCTACGCTGTGCTCTCATTAAGCTTATTGATCAGTCGCTACTTTCTTGGTAAAAATTTAGTTAAACAAGCACTCAGTGCCATTTTAAATAATGCATCAGACTCTGAGCAAGAAATTACCGTACCTGAGTCGCTTTGGGATAAACTCAACATATTGTGGATAGCGATCACAGCGGGAATATCAGCGTTAAATATCTATATCGCTTATAACTTTTCTCTCGATTTTTGGGTTAACTTTAAAGTGTTTGGCTTAATGGGGATCACATTTGTCAGTCTTTTTGCCACTATCATCATGTTGTATAAATATTTACCCGATGAAGATGAGCCCAAAGTAGACAATAAAAAGCGCTCTTAATGTCATAAATATGTCGTCTTAGCTTGTTAGCCTAGTATACAAAATCACGCTGAGACGACCTTGAACGCCAATCAATACCGCTGGTTTGAATTTACCTTTATATTTGTATGCCTTCCTTTGCTGGGTTTTTACCTTCGTGCCTACCTTGCTAATTGGCTGATCCCCGCGTTAATCGTGTTAATGAGTGTCTGCGGTATGTTGCTGCTAGGCGATCCCCACTTTAAACGCTTTAGACTTACCAGCCTTGGTCAATTTTCCGCAGTGAAACGCCGACTGTTTAGCTTCTTTTTTATCGGCGCACTGTTTTCAGGGGTTTTTTACGGGATCATTAATCAAGGTAATTGGTTTATGCTGCCTCGAAACTCATTTAATGACTGGTTAATGTTACTCGCGTTCTATCCATTATTGTCAGTCATGCCGCAAGAGTTGATATTTCGAACCTATTTTTTTCATCGTTATAAACGCATCATGCCAAAAAAAACGGTGCGCATAATTGTTAGCGCCACAGTATTTGCTTTAGCGCATATTGTTTATGCTAATTGGGTAGCAGTACTACTGGCATTTATAGGCGGGTTATTATTTGCATTTACCTATGCTCAAAGCCGCTCCACGTTTGTCTGCGTTATCGAACACAGCTTATGGGGACTGTGGATGTTTACATTAGGAATAGGTCAGTACTTAGATTCGGCAACAATCTCTTAACTGAAAAAGCCGTGCTAATGATACTTAACACGGCTTAATTATGGGAAGCTCAATTAGTTGTATTAATTAAAAACCGAAAATGCTCATAGCAAAAAACTTAGTCGCTACGGTATTAATAAATATAACTACTAAAATTACCGGAATAAAGGTTGATAGCGAAAAATTAACGTATTTTTCAGTAAAGCTACCTGCATAGCCTGGACAACCTTGGCTTAGCTCTTCACTTAAACGTACTTTTTTCCAGCGATACATCACGAATAAACATACCATTAAACCATTCAATGGCAAGATAGTGTCGTAAAATACATCATACACAATATCAAATAAGCTTTTAGACGCTCCGCCATAGTTAGTAAATGAAGTTAACCCTTCAACCATACCAAACGACATAGTACATAACACTGTCAGTACACCGATGCTACCAGTTAATATCAGTAACGCCATTTTACGGCTTATGCCTTTACGGTCACTTAGCGTAGCTGTTGGCACCTCAACGATGGATACCAACGAGGTAATTGCAGCAAAAAATACCAGCAAGAAAAACACAAACGCAACAATTGATGCACCAACATAGCCAATATCAGTTTGTAGCGCGAGTAAAATCTTTGGTAAAAACTCAAAAATCATCGACACAGATGAGTCAGACAATTTAGTAGGATCAGTATCTGGGTTAAAACTAAAGATAGCTGGTAGCACCATAAGACCGGCAATAAACGCCACCAGTGAATCAGTCAGTGCAACCATTTTAGCACTGCCAACAATGTCATCCTTTTTCGAGATATATGAAGCGTAAGTCATCAATATACCCATACCCAACGACAATGAGAAAAACGCTTGCGCTAATGCACCGTTCAAGACACTGGCATTCATCTTAGAAAAATCAGGGATAATATAGTACTTAACGCCAGCCATAGCATTGTCTAGCGTCAATACATACGCCACTAATGCGATTAGCAATACGAACAATGCTGGCATTAAAAACTTAGCTGCTTTTTCAATCCCTTGCTTAACACCACCGACTAAAATCAAATTAACAATTAATGCCACAGCAGCCATATACGCAAACACGCTGGAACTATTAATAAACACCCCAAAGCTTTTTGGATCAGCCAACACATCTAAGTTACCAACCGCAACTTGGCTTAAATAACCAAAAATCCATACCGTGATAACCATATAAAACACAGCAATCATAAACGGGGTTAATACTGCTAAAAAGCCAGCAAAACTCCACTTAGTATCATTACCAGATAATAACTTGTAAGAGCCTAATGGATCTTTTTGTGCTTGGCGTCCCATTGCCATCTCTGCCATCATTACTGGCAAACAAATAAACACAACAAACAGCGCGTAAACGAGCAAAAAAGCACCACCACCATTTTTTGTTGCTGAGACTGGAAAACCAACCAAGTTACCAATACCGACCGCAGAGCCAGCAGCTGCTAATATAAATCCGAGGCGGGAGCTAAAGTGCTCACGAGTATCGCTCATTTAAAAACCTTATTATTATTTTGTACCATTCAAGCGACTCTACCAGTGTTGTGCTGGGCTTTTCAAGCAGATTCCGCTTAAAAATATAATGATACTGTAAACCTTAGAGGTTGTTGTTCTTTTAAGATTAAAATTTGTTCAAGCTAACAGTGATTAAATCGCAGCATCAATTTACAGCCTCGAAAGTTAACTAAAAACTGCGTAAAGCTTTCGCGCTTTAATAGCGCTCTAAACTAATCGTAATTTATTCGCCTATTAATTTTGCTGTGCTAATATCAGCATAATTCCAATAATATTCAAATCCAGAGAACACACCATGTTGTATATGATTTACTCAACTGATGTTGAAAATAGCTTAGAATTAAGAAAAGCCGCCCGCCCTGCTCATTTAGCACGCTTACAAGAATTAGACGAGCAAGGCCGATTACTGACAGCAGGTCCATTACCTGCCATTGATAGCGCCGAGCCAGCTGACGCTGGTTTTACTGGTTCTTTAGTGATTGCAGAATTTAGCTCATTAGAAGCAGCTCGCGAATGGGCTGCAGCAGATCCTTACGTCAACGGCGGCGTATATGAAAACTCACAAGTTAAACCGTTTAAAAAAGTTTTTCCTGGCTAAGTAAAACCAACAATCAAACAGGATTATACTATTTAAATGAACCAGATTTTAATGCAATGGGTATAAGACTTTGAGTCAAATCACCACAATTCAGTGTTTGTTCACCGGATGTTAATTAAACTCTGCTGCATTGAATCATCAGATTTAGTGATTTTTCACTTGAATTATAGCTACTTGGTTCATTAAACTATTCAGGTCTGGTTTAGGAGTTTCTCATCATGCGTACTGTGTTAGCTCTCAGCGTCGCCATCACTGTGCTATTCTCGAGTGTTTTTTCGACTAGTAGCCAAGCTGCATCTCAAGTCAATAAAGCTGAGATAAATAAAAAACAAGCTGTTGAGCTTGCTAAAAAAGTCGAAGATGGTAAAACTCTTAAAATTACCGTACTTAACGATATTTATACTGTAAGAATATTAAAATCGGACGGCCATGTCGTCGACGTTCATGTCAATAAAAAGACCGGCGAAGTGAAGAAGGATTAAGAAATGCGAATTTTAGTAATTGAAGATGATTTACACTTAGCAGACAATCTGCGTAATGCATTAGAAAAAGAACGTTATAGTGTCGATCTCTGTCATGATGGCGAAGCTGGTTTATTTCACATCACAGAATATCCTCTTGATATGGCGGTAGTTGATTTAGGCTTACCAAAAATTGACGGTATTGAACTGATCAATAAAGCCCGCGCACAAGGGATTACAATTCCAATTCTGATTTTAACAGCACGTGACCGTTGGCAAGATAAAGTTGAAGGACTTGATGCTGGTGCTGATGACTATTTAACTAAACCATTTCATGTTGAAGAGTTAATAGCCCGGTGTAACGCGTTGATCCGTCGTAGCGCAGGCAAAGCAAATCCTGAAATGACTGCTGGGCCTATTAAAATTCACACCCGCTCACAACAAGTGTGGGTTGATGACCGAGAGCTAAGTCTCACCGCATACGAATACAAAGTGCTTGAGTATTTAATGGTTAATCCACAAAAAGTGATTTCCAAATCTGAGCTAACAGAGCACATATACGATCAGGACTTTGATTTAGATTCAAATGTAATCGAAGTATTCGTACTGCGCTTACGTAAAAAGCTTGACCCTGATGGTACTTTAAACCCAGTAGAAACACTACGCGGACGCGGTTACAGGCTTAAAAGTCAGTGGTAGCATCGCAAATACCGTTAAAAGTAAGGCAAGGATTTATCCTTGTCTTTGTTTTATTAGTCGCTTTACCCATTTTATTCTTCTCTATTGGTAAGGCATACTATGCTTCGTTAGTCGAAGCCACCGAAAAAACCCTCGAAGCCCATTTATATTCTTTAATTTCAGAAGTCGATTTTACTGAGCGCGGCATTATCATGCCCAGCACTATTTTAGCTCCTGAATTGAATCGTTTAAATTCTGATACTTATGCGATGATCTATCGTGAAGAACAGCCTGTATGGCACTCTGAGTCGGCGGTAAATGTTAACTTTGTGCCTGACGAACTAGAAACCAAAGCAGGCGCTGCCGACTTTCGTCGTGTGGAATATAAAAATACCGTGTATTGGCAACTTAGCCTAACCGTTATTTTAAATAACATTGACCAGTCAGAGCATGCTCGCTTTATTTTATTAAAACGCAACGATGCTCTACTGCGCTTAATGGATGGTTTTAAGCAAACCCTTGTAAACTGGATGTACGTCATGGGTGTAGCCATTGCAGCATTAATGGCTGTGGGCTTTGTGTGGAGCGCGCGGCCGTTGCAACGACTGGATAAAGAAATAAAAGCCATTGAGTCAGGTGATATTCAAGAAATTAAAGGACTTTATCCTGTTGAGCTGCAAACTATAAAAGCCGATTTAAATTTACTACTCGAAACTCAGCAACGCCAAAAAGAGCGCTATCGTGCGTCTTTAAGCGACTTAGCTCACGCACTTAAAACGCCACTGGCAGTATTAAAATCGAGCCCGCTTGCCAACGATGCCGATGCCCAAGAGCAGCTTGACCGTATAAATGTGATGATCGAACACCAATTAAAACGCGCTGCAACGGGTGCAGCTGATACATGGAAAAAACAAACAGCCATTAAGCCGGTGCTAGATTCAATCCTCAATGCAATGAGTAAAGTTTACCGCGATAAAGATATTATTTTTACCCATGCGGTTAAAGACAAAGATTACTTTTTAGGTGACAAAACTGATTTACTCGAACTACTCGGTAACTTAATTGATAACGCCTGTAAAGCTTGTCGCTCACAAGTCGATATCCAAGTCATTCAAAAACGCAACCTCACTATCGCTATTAGTGATGATGGACCCGGTGTGCCGGTTGATAAACGCGAATCCCTGCTTACTCGTGGTACCCGCTTGGACACCTACGAAAGCGGACACGGTGTCGGTATGGCGATTGTGTCAGATTTAGTAAAGTCGTATCACGGTACCCTGACTATTTTAGATGCTGATACCTTAGGCGGCGCGAAATTTATTTTAGAGTTTAATTATAATGATAAAAAATAACTGGTTAATAGCTGTATCTGGGCTGCTTTTAGCACTGAGTACAACAACGTTTGCAGCAGAAGAGCAATGTACAGTCGTTGAGCAAGCAACACCTGATGAAGCTAAAAAATATATTCAATGTTTAGATAAACAGATAGAGACCTTAACCCGAATTCAACAAACCTGGATAAATAAAATCACTTTAGATTTAAATAAGATCCAAGAAGATACCGGTAACTCTCAGTTGCTACCAATTTTTAAACGTAGCATTATCAATTACCAAAAATACCTGGAAGACAGCTGTAAATGGCGTTATTTACACAAAGTACCCAACGCCACCCAGGCTGCAATTGTATATAAGCGCTGTGAATTGCGTATATTAGAGCAGCACATTACTGTATTAAAACAACCTATCTGACCACCACGGTGGTTATTTAGAAGGTGACTCGATTTCTTCACCATTACCTAACAGAGTCGCTAACCAGCGCCCTTCGTCGCTGGCTTCTAAGGCTATTTTAACAATCATCGTCAATGGCACCGATAACAACATACCTACCGTGCCAATCAGCCAACCCCAAAAGATGAGTGATAAAAATACCACTAAGGTCGACAGTCCTAAACCTTTACCCATGTACTTTGGTTCAACTATATTACCCATCACGGTATTAATAGTTAAATACCCTACTGCTACAATCCCTGCGACCAATGGTCCTTGCGTGATCAAAGCTAATAAAACTGCTGGGATAGCAGCAATAATAGAGCCAATATTAGGAATGTAATTAAACATAAATGCCATTACCCCCCATAACACGAAGTAGTCAACATTTAAGATCCACAGTAGTAGCCCAGCTAATATGCCTGTACCAACGCTTACCACTGTTTTGATCGCTAAATAAGAGTTAATAGAATTTAAAAAACGGTCTATTTGCTGCATTTTCATATCAGGATCGTCTAATGCCATATGAATTTTATGACTAAGCATAGGCCCTTCAAAAAGCATAAATACCACAGTTAAAATAATTAAGAACAAATTTGCCATCACGCCACCTAAGCCAGTCAGCATACCGGTGGCAACATCAATCATTTTTCCCGGGTCGAACATTGATATAACTTGCTCTTTATTGAGCAAAATATTGTACTTGGCAGCAACATCAACCAGCCAAATAAACTCATCCTGTAACTTACTTTTATATTCAGGTAAATGCTGTGAAAAGTCAGTCAATGATTGCCCGACTAAGCTGGCAAGGCTAACCCCTAAGCCAACCACCATCAACATCACTAGCATGATCGCGATGCCTTTAGGTATTTTGTAACGACCAAAAAAACTTAATAAAGGACTACAAATAATGGCAATAAATGCTGCAAGTACAAACGGAATGACAATAACACTTGCCGCTTTAATACCAGCTAAAGCAATCACCAACGCTGCAAAGATAACTAAACTTTTGTTTACCCCAGTTAAACTAGCCAAACTACAATCCTTTAAAATATAAACTGCAGCTAGTGTATGTGAAAAGTCTGTAAAATGAAATATTTGCAAAGTGATCAAAGCAGCCTACTCTACGTATAACGATTACATAATTACTAAAAGAGTTTTATTGCTATGCATATCTTAATAACCGGCGCAACAGGCCTGATCGGTCGTCATTTGTGCCCTGAGCTAAACAAAGAACATCAATTGACAGTGCTCACCCGCAATCCTGCAAATGCGACAAAACTGTTAGGTGAGAACATTAATGCGACTGACTCCCTTGAAGAGGTTGATTTTAACAATCTCGATTGCGTTATCAATTTAGCCGGTGAACCCATAGTAAATAAACGCTGGAGTGAAAAACAAAAACAAATACTGCGAGACAGCCGTATTACGATCACTCAACAAATTAGCGCTGCAATTAACCAATGCGATACACCGCCGCATACTTTTATATCAGGCAGTGCGGTCGGATTTTACGGTCGCCAATCAACCACCGTAATTGACGAAAGCTTTGTTGATGTGACCCCTGAATTTAGTCATCAGCTATGCCATGATTGGGAACAAGCCGCCCTGCAAGCAGAATCAATCAATACTCGAGTATGTTTATTACGTACAGGTATCGTTTTAGCTAACAATGGTGGTGCATTAGCCAAAATGTTACCGCCATTTAAATTAGCACTAGGTGGTCCTATTGCTGATGGCCAGCAAGGCATGTCATGGATACATATCGAGGATATGATTAATTTAATTATACACATTATCAATAATGTGCAACTCAGTGGCGCAATTAATATGACCGCCCCAACATCTGTATCAAATAGCGAATTTAGTCAAAGCTTAGGTAAAGTATTAAATCGACCAGCAAAAATAACTATGCCTGCATGGGTTCTAAAATTAGTAATGGGTGAAATGGCAGATTTGCTGCTTTACGGACAATATGTACAACCAACTAAAGCTCTTGAAAGCAGCTATTGCTTTCGTTATAAGACATTAGATACTGCACTTACGAATTTATTAAAGTGAACGCAGTAATTTATGCTAGATTACTATATGGCAATAGAACTAGTCTAAATGGGCTAGTTGGCCGGTATTTCTCATAATGTTTTCATTACTTTATGTTAAGGTCCACATTATGAGATACGATATTAAGCGAATTTACAGCATCTATCTAGAGCTCTATCGGAAGCTTCTAAAACGTTTATTTAGCTATAAGTATCTTTTTACATCTCGATCAGATGGTAGTTTAGCGTAAAATAACTAACGGCAATAGCGTGTTTTCTATCATTTTTAGGGTGTTACTGCCCAAAAAAGTATGTGCTATTTTTGAATGCGAAAAGGCCCCCATTACCAGCATTGCTATTTTATTTTTAGTTTTATATGCCATTAAAGAACTAAAAATATTACCTTCTAAAATACTTGATTTGACTTCAAAACCACTTTCAATAAGCAACGCTTCGGTGCGTTTAAATTTTTCCAACAAATCATGTTTGCCATTTTCTACAGTCACCAAATGACACGTTAAATGATGCAACAAACCACCAGCAATAATCTGTTTAACCATTTTATCTGCTGTTTCTCGTCCATCATAAGCAAGCATAAAGTTGTTCGGCTCACTGAAGTGACGATTGGCAATTAAAATAGGTGTATGTACATGGCGAATAACCTGCTCAATATGCGACCCAATAGCTTTAAAATTCTGTTCGTGAGTTTTACCGCTTCGGCCAATAACAATCAGTCGCGCTGAATCTTCAAGGTCGCAAATTGCCTCAACAATACCGCTATGGCGCTGCTTACTTTCAATTGACTTACACCCTTGTTGGCTAGCAAATACACTCGCGTGCTCTAACATTTCTTTGCCTATTTGCAATGCTAATTTACTGCGTTGCTCATCCAGTGTCGCCATCTCTGATAATAATGATGTAGTTGCACCAAAACCAATTATGCCACTTAAGTCGTCAATCACAGCAGCGTTTTGTTTTTCTATGGCATGCAAAAATAGCATCGATTTATTAAGTTTCTTGGCCGCCCAAATCCCCGCCTTACACACATCATCTGTGTAAACTGAGCCATCTATACAAGTAATAATTTTATTCATTGTGCTCTCCTTAATGGCCTGTCATGAGTTTTTCAACTTCTTCAGGGTCATTGTGAACGCCAAATTTGTCAACAATCGTTGCTGTCGCGTCGCTCATACCAATAATCTCGACCTCTGCACCTTCGCGTCTAAATTTAATCACAACTTTATCAAGCGACGACACTGCCGTAATATCCCAAAAATGCGAATGAGTTAAGTCAATCACTACTTTAGCAACGACCTCTTTAAAGTCAAACGACTCAATAAACTGCTCTGAGGATGCAAAAAACACCTGTCCAACAACCTGGTATACTCGTTCATCAGCCGATGATTGCGCTGGCTTTACAACCATAAAACGACCAATTTTATTGGCGAAGAATAGTGTCGCCAATAGCACACCGACCAATACTCCCATGGCCAAATTATGCGTTGCGACAACAACAACGACCGTAGCAACCATTACGATGCTACTTGATAATGGGTTTTTCTTTAAATCTCGCAGTGAATTCCAAGAAAAGGTGCCAATCGACACCATTATCATCACGGCAACCAGTGCCGCCATTGGAATTTGCTTTAGCCATTCATCTAAAAACACCACCATAAGTAGCAGAAAAGTACCCGCGGTAAAACTTGATAAGCGGCCACGTCCCCCTGATTTTACATTAATGATCGACTGGCCAATCATCGCGCAGCCGGCCATTCCTCCCATTAAACCTGAACCTATGTTCGCGATCCCTTGACCTTTACATTCACGATTTTTATCACTAGCGGTATCGGTTAAGTCGTCAACAATTGTCGCTGTCATCATCGACTCCAATAAACCAACGACAGCAAGGCCAAATGAATAAGGAAGAATTATTAGCAGTGTGTCGAGGTTAAAAGGCACATCAGGCCATAAAAATATTGGTAAGGTATCTGGTAACTGGCCCATATCGCCAACAGTTCGAATCTCAAGTCCTACCAACATTGCAACCAAAGTTAAAACCACGATACACACTAGTGGTGATGGAATTGTTCTGCCTATCACCGGTAAGTAAGGGAATAAATAAATGATCCCAAGACCCGCAGCCGTCATCGCATATACATGCCATGTTACATTCGTCAGCTCCGGCAGCTGTGCCATAAAAATAAGAATTGCCAACGCATTTACAAAGCCTGTAACCACGGAGCGAGACACAAAGCGCATTAAACTCCCCAGTTTTAAATAGCCTGCAATAATTTGTATCACACCGGTGAGTAATGTCGCCGCCAAAAGGTATTCTAAACCATGCTCTTTAACTAAGGTAACCATCAGTAAAGCCATAGCGCCAGTAGCGGCAGAAATCATCCCTGGTCGTCCACCCACTATCGAAATAACCACGGCAATACAAAATGAAGCATACAAACCGACTTTAGGATCCACGCCCGCTATAATAGAAAAAGCAATCGCTTCTGGTATTAGCGCAAGCGCCACCACAGTACCTGCTAGTAAGTCCCCTCGGATGTTAAAAAGCCAATCTCGTTTTATTTTTTCTAACATAAAAAACCTTGTCATGTAGTTAACATTAACGCCCATACAGCAGTCAATAAAACACCGACAATGCTTTTACTAAACGATGACAACCGCATTTTCATTAATGTTTTTTTATTTATTAAAACGGCACATAAGCGCCTACCAATGTTTGGTATATAGGTATCACGCAGCGGTGATTTAGAGGAGGAATAACTTAGGGCGGCGTTAAACGCAAAACATTGTTCCTTATGTAGAATGAATAAATTATCGTCTTTATTCTTGCATCTAACGTATTTTTAAGCAAGCCAAGTAACTTTTGTGTAGGCGCTGACAGCTGCTGTCACTCCTTACCTTGCCAATAAAAACACATAAAAAAACATGCCATCATTTACCCGTTCCTTCTCAAACGGCTGCAACGATAAACATTGTAAATACATTTTAGTTATCGTCTTTTTAAGTTGTTAAATACATATATGCGACTAAACTTTAAGAATAATTACAAAAACTTATCAAATAAATGAAAAAGTACTTAGTCTTTCTATTGTTGTTTAGTGGATTCGCGAAAGCGACTATGACCCCTGTTTCTTACCAAGTCGGTGATCAAACAATCGTTGCTCCAGCAGTACGATATGAATATGGCTATGCTTACAATATTGAAGCAAAGAAACTTTTAAAACTAGTCACTTTAAATTGGCCCCCTTATATTGATGAATCACTTTGTAACAACGGTTGGCTATTTCAACTAACCGTTAAACTACTACTACAAAAAGGTTATGGAGTGCATATAGAGTTTCTCCCATGGGCCCGAGCACTAAGAGCGGCCGAATTAGGTCATGCAGATATTTTATTTCCTGAGTATTTTATTGATAATAATGTTATGTCAGAGAATAAGCCAAATAAAACGCGCAATGATTTAATGGCTTTATCCTCGGCTATTCCAGGTGGAAACTTGTCACTAGTCGCACTAAATGGCAGCCACTCAAACTATGACGGCAGTGTAGAGTCTATAAAAGATCAAATTATTGGTGTTGTCCGAGCATATAAAAACACCCCAGAACTCGATAAACTAATTGACTCAAAAAAAATTAATACCGTTGTTGCCAATAATGAGTTTCAGCAAATTCATTTACTTATGAGCCTACGGGTAGACCTAATTGTAGCTGATTTTGACGTGTTGATTGCCAGCATTGAAAAGTCTGCTGCCTCCGAAAAAGAAAAACAGCAAATGAAAACTGCTCTAATGGTATTGTCCCCACCTCTAGGTTACAAACCCCTCTATTACACAGTAAGTAAAGCAAACCCATATTGGCAGGAAATTTTAGCCGATCTCAATAACGAGATAAAAAAAATGAAAGAGCAAGGAGCACTTTCAAGCTATATTGAAGAAAAAAAACAATGTAGCAGCTAAAAATAAGGCGCTTAAATGTTAGCAAATAAGCGCCTATATATTATTAAAACAACGACTCAAATGTCCCATCAGGAAATAATATACCAGGAACCCCTCTTACCGCTGTTACATCTGCGATTTGTGTATCGCCAAAATATAATCCACCACTGTAGTTTCGACCTTTTTGCTTAACATCTAACCAGCGACCTTGAGCACCGTGGATCACTGCATTAATATTATTGCCAACAGTACGTAAGTTAATTTCAAGTGCTCTATCCTTTAGCCGTAAGGCAATCTCTGCATTGCTAATATCAGCTAAACGATTCAAACGACCAACATAAGCAAACTGAAAATCCGGTGCGCCATTTAATGGCGTTATCAATTGCACAGCAAATGCAAGATTCTGTGTAGCTTCATTTATAAATGGCGTTGCTTCTATTGCTTGTAGGTTAAACTGTGTCGTTTGATTTTCACTAACAAGCTGACCTTTAAAGTCAAAGCCAGATACCACTGTCACAAGCTCTTCAAAAGGAGTAACGAAGCGATCAGCGTTTAGCTTTATATCACCGGTTAAGACGCCGCTATTGGCACTTTCTAATGAAACCTTTGTCTCTATATTCAGCTGCCCGGTTGTTTCACTTTGATCATTTGAAAATGGATCGTCAGTTCCATCAAATGACAACACTAAATCACTCACATCGGCGTTTAGTTGAGCATCTTTGCCTATCACTTTCGCACTAATAATACCGGATACTTTATTACCCAGCAGTCCACTTACTTGCCATTGTGGAATATTTAAATCTAGCTGTACGTCATGCTCATCATACTGGCCACTAATAGCCCAAGAATAAGGGGATTGTTGGTAGTTTATTGTCAGTCCCTGTAAATTATAAACTCCTGCGTCGGTATTATTTAATGGCGAAAAGTTATAGAGCACGTCATAAAGCACATTCGCTAAAACGATAATAGTTTGTTGCGAGTCTTCGCCTAATATTGTTTCAAATTCAGTTAGCTTTTGTTTGAGCTCATCACTGTACGTTTGCTCTTGTAAGCGTGCCACACCTATTATATTACGCACATCTTCGAGTAACTCACGAGAGTGTAATTGCTCTTCATCTCGTTCTAGTGGCGAAATATTGCTAGCATTCCCAATCATAACTAGCTTTTGTTTGACCTCTCCAACGACGGATTGCAATAATTGATTACCATCTTCATTAAGTAAATTCTCTGACACATAGCGATCTGCAAAAGTACGATAAAGTGGCAAACTTGCTAACTGGGCCTGTTGTTCTACCACCGTATTATTGGCTGTATTTAAACTCGCCTCGATATCCGCAGCTCTTTTTAAGATCACACCAAAAGTCAGTGCATTAGTAAGCAACTCAGCTTCAAGGCTGTCATTCAACTGACTATGAGTGAGGTGATAAAAAGGTGTCGCACTCAAGCTTTGTGTGGTTATGCTTATGTCTAAGTTATTGTCGCTAATCACTGAGCTGATCGGCGATAAATAAACCTTATTTTCGCCCGGGGCTGCAAAAAAATCAGCACGGTAACTTAATGTCATATCCATCACTTCTTGATAATCAATGCGACGATTAGAATTCTGATCATTCGGGTTGTTTCTCACTGTGCGACCACAACCTGCAAAACTTGGACATGTTAACGTCGTTGCATTTGAGGTAAATTCAACATGATGAAAATTTAAAGTTGTGGTTGGTAAAGTCACATCATTAATATTTGCAACGTCAATATTTTCTATAGAGCCCGTGTTATCATTAATGAGTGTTAACGTACCCGCAGTGGATTGCCAAGGCGCAATATAAAAGCTTACCGAGGAGGACGTCAGCATGACAGGCAAAGTGTTTGTTGTGCCATTATCTGATGAGTCACCACAACCAACTAATGACATAAGTAAACTAACTGATATAAGTTTTTTAAACATCACAAGTCCTTAAAACGCTAACTTCAGGTACCAATTTACATTGGCATAATACGCTTTATCAATATCGAGATTATCGGTCTGTATATTAAAACCAAAATAATCGTTCTCAATACCCAGCAAAAATGCTTCACTTTTTATTTCATAACCACCAATAACTGCCCAATGATCCCAAAAGTGCATGCGTGCTTTTAATTGAGAAAACGTATCTTGATCAAATTGTTTAACCATCAGCTCTGAAGAAAACAAATCATTAATACGATAATCCGCATAAACCTTAACGCGCACCGGCATATCAAATTTATGTGTAACTTCATTACCATACTCTGACGTTGCTATGCGTATTGTAGGCTCAGTAGCAATATCGCCATCATCGTTTTCAGTAAACGGGAGCTCTGTTGTATAACCATTTGCAAAACCACTTTTTTTATACTCGGTTTCATACAGTAAGTCTTGTGCGAGAAGGCCGATGGTTAAGTCTTGATTTATTTTCCAATTAACTGCTAAATCAACGCTGTACCCTAAGCCGGATGGGTTCTCATCAGGAGTAAATCGCTTAAATAAAATATCTTTCGAAAAATAAGAGTCAACTGTTAATGCGCCTTGGATCTCATCACTATAAACTGTACCTTCTACATTTATATCTTGAAAATGCGTACTAGCAAAAACCGTTAATTTAGGCGTTATTGTTAATGCGTCAGAGTCTAAAAATTTGAAATCATATGAAACAAACAATCCATTGGTGGTTGATTGCTTACCGTCTAGGTAATAAACATAATTTCTATCTTCAAAAGGAAGGTCATTTTTTTCGGTATGAAAGTAAACAGCAGTATCCGGATCAAAACTTAAAACATAATCAAAACGACTTTGATAACCGACTTTAAAATTTCCATAACCAACGCCAAACTCAAACACATTATAAGTAAATGCGCTATCACCTGATGTAAGTGGAGCATCAAAGTCGTCAATAAAGGCAGTGACAGGTTGTGCTTCTGTATACACTTCTGAATCGAATGTGGTAAAGACTTGAAACTGCTCTGCAGCGTAACTAATAGGGGTAATTAAAAAAGCGGAAAATCCTAACGTGAGAATTTTTTTTTTCATACTTATTTCACTTGTTATTATTTAAGAGGGAGAACGACTCTCCCTCTTATTTTTACGTTACTTCGATGAATCTAAAAAACTAATATCAGTGTAATCGATAACTTCACCATCAATATACTCTACAGAAATACCATTTGTGATCTCTGTTACTGTACCAAACTTCATCATCGCACCTGCGAAGTTAGCATTTACGCTACCCATAAAGTCCTCACCCTCTTCTGCCATCAAAGATAGTGTATAGCCAATACTATTATGTAACTCGATCTCAACGGCATAATTATCATTTTCATTTGCCCAATCAACAGATAACATCGCAGTGAAATCAATATCACCTGTAACACCTGTTGCGCTGATCATGCCAAGCTCTGTTACATCTGCGCCAGATATGCTTAATGTACCAATAAATCCTGAATCACCGTCAACTATTTCAACACGACTCCAGCCATCTACTGATAACACATTTCCATCAACAGCCGTATCGCTTGAAACTTCCTCTTCAAAGTTAATTACTAAACAAGAATCTGATAGATCTATAGGAATAGTCCCACTGTTAGCGTCGATACAATTCTGTAAAGCCTCACCCATATCATCAAGTGTTTCAATACTAACTTTTGCACCATCAACTGTTTCAATCATACCGCCAAACGCAAATACAATTGCTTTATTATTGATAGAACCATTAACGTTGATCTTATCGCCATTTTCACTATTAACAAGATTTAGCTCTAATGCATCTTTATCAAAGCTATACGTCCAATTAGGATATCGTGTAGAAACAACACCAGTGGCTTCATCTCCTAAGTCCCAAGCTTCTGTTAGCACATCATAAATAACTTCGGCAGTATCAAATAATGCCCGACCGCCTGTTTTCGTTACCAAAGTTGCATTTCGAATACTCTCAGTGCCTGCTTTAACATCAACTAATACTGTAAATGTTGCAATTGCTGCTTGGGCATCAGATTCAAGTGAGGTTGCACTGCTCAAAGCAGTATCTGCTTCGTTGCTAACGCTTGTGGCTAATGTAGCACTGAGTTTAGCTTCTGCAGATAAATTTGTAGCAATCTCTTTATCACTCGCTTCAGCGGCAATATCCATTAATGCAGCAGCAGCAACCTCAGCTTGTACTGCCGCATTAGCGAGTTCGGCTGCTTTTGCACTAGTCGCTGTAGCCACGGTAATTGCAGCTTGAGCGGATGACAAAGCAAGTTCTGCATTAGCTTTGTTGTCAATCGCTGCAGCGGCAACTGCAATCATAGCTGTTGCTAAATCACTTTGCGCAATCATTGCCGCAGAATCAGCAGCATCTAGGTTATTGCTTGCGATAGTCACATTGCTTTTTGCAACGTCGATATCGATGCCTAATGCAGTCACAGCCTCATTAGAGCGAACCACCTCAGCATCAATCCCCGTAATTAAAGTTGAAACCGCTGCGAGTTGGGTTGCAACAGCGCTACTTAACGAGTTTGCTTTATCAACTAATTGTTGATATTGCTCACCTAAACTTGCGGCGGTTGTTGCAATCCCTTGTGTTGAAGCAAGTGCAGCAGAAAGCTCTACTTGTAACTGGCTATATTCCGCCTTGCTCCCTGATAACGTAAACACATCAGCACTGTAAGCCAAAACCTGCTCGGTTGTTTCTAAACCAGCATCACCCAACGTTTTCACTTTTGTCAATTCAGCAGTACCAACAGCGATTGAGTCGGTAGACGTAGTTAATGCAGCAGTTGTTGCAGTAACTTGTAATTCTAACTCAGCCGCTACTTTAGCTGTTAGATCATCACCAGCATCACAGTTATCTTCACAGCCAATTTTCTCTAATGCTTTTTTAACTTCTTTTGCGGTTTCTTTTAAATCTTTATCAAGCCCTTTATCTTTTGCTTTTGCTTGCACATCTTCAACAGCTTTGGTGGCTTTATTTTTGAGTTTTGCAATTTCATCAGGATCGGTAATACCTAAGTTTTCAGCAACTTTAGCAAATGCTTCATCAATACCTTCACCTGTAACTACTGCGGCAAAAATAAGGCTGGTATTCTCAACTGCTTTTTGTAACTCAGCTGCAATCTTCTGGACAATTTCATTGTCACTGTTGCTTACTTTGCCTTCTTTAACAGCTGCAGATAGACTTGCAATCAGGTCTTTTAATGAGCCATTGGCACCCGCCCCCGCGACAGACTGCAATGAAACGGCAGTTTGAACTAATGCCAAAGTACCTGCATCCAGTGAATCACCTTCGCCAATATCACTGAAATCAACCGCACCACCAAGAGAAATATCACCAAGTAAAGAAGCGGCTTTAATTGCTGTATCAGGCCCTAATACTTGAATTAATGTTTTTAAACTTGCCGCTGCAACTGCTTCATCTGAGACTGCTGAACCATCTTTAGCACCGTCTAACAACATTTTTGCTGCGATACTCGTATATAAAGTCACATTAGCAAAGTACTGCTGCACACCAGTACCATCACCCTCCGCGAAATTAATACCACGAGCACTTGCTGGTGCTGGTGAAGCTTTAATAAACTTAACAACTTGTAATTCAAGATCATCTTTGTACCATTCGCCAAAATCAATCGCGGCATCGCCATTATTGATCATCCCAGCGACTTCAGATGCTGCTGGGGTTTCATCATAGCTGCCACAACCGGTAAATGAATCACACTTGACCATGCTGTCATCTTCTTTCGACGTACTCACCGTAATATAAAGCGGACCCGAAAAGCCGTCTTCTAGATAAATATTATAGGCACCACTGGTTGACGTCATTGTCTCTGTTGGATTAGCTGCCGCAACCAATGCCAATGCTTTGGCATCAGCGTCTGCTTGTGAAGTTGTCGATTCTGCAGTATAGCTTGCATCAGATGCAGCCTCTAAACGATAAGCTACTGGGACAGATTCCCCCGCATCATCAACAGTAGATACTGTCACTTTGGCATTTTTTAACGCGCCTTTTACAGCTTTCCCCGATACTTGGGTATTAAAATTAGTGCTGACTTCGCCTTTGTATACTGTAACTGGTTCAGGCTTGTTATAGTTATTATCATTTTCTGAGCCACAACCGGTCAGGCCGAGAGTCAATGCAACCGAGGCTGCAATTGGGGTAAATTTAATTATTCTTTTCGCCATGAAAATCTCCTAGGGTGCTTGTTAGCAAATAGCATTACTGAAATCGTAGCCTATATTAATATCAACAGTCATTTAAGTTAAAATTATGTATAAAACCGTATCAAATTAACGTAATTAACCACATTATTATTACATGTTATCAACTTACCACCAATATATGACAATTTATAAAAAAATGTAATTTTAATTACACCTGTAAATATGCATCTAACTAGCACTGCCATTTTTAACACAAGTTAAAAGAAATAAAATAAAAAACATTTAAAAACAAAGAATTAAAAAAACACTGTTTTTTTTTGAAACTCATTGAGGGACTAACTTTAGGGGAAATATCAACCAAAGAATACAATTTGACGCAATGCTGTTTACATTTTTTCACATAAATATGGATGTAAAAGTGGCCTGACTGCCACTTTTAGTTTTATTTCACTAATTAATTGACCTCAGGTACTCGGACAACGCCTTCCATTAGCACACGAGCACTGCGACTCATACTGGCCTTGGTAACCTGCCACTTACCGTTTTGAAGTATCGCTTGCGCGCCTACAGTTAATGTACCTGACGGATGACCAAAGTTAACTTCGCTCAACTGACCGCCACCAGCTGCAAGATTAACGAGCGATCCTGCTATCGCAGCTGCGGTGCCGATTGCAACAGCGGCAGTACCCATCATGGCATGATGAAGTTTCCCCATCGACATGGCACGTACCAGTAGGTTGATATTATCACTGTGAATTTCTTTACCGCTTGAAGCTAGATATGTCATCGGTTTATTAATAAATGCCACTTTTGGTGTATGTTGACGCGCTGCCGCCTCACTAATATGAGCGATCAAGCCCATTTTAACTGCCCCATGCGCTCTAATAGACTCAAGCTTAGCTAATGCTTGTTCGTCATTATTTATATCATCTTGAAGTTCAGTGCCGGTATAGCCGATATCTGCTGCATTAACAAAAATAGTAGGGATACCCGCGTTGATCATAGTGGCTCTAAGTACACCAAACTCAGGGACTGCTAGTTCATCTACCACATTGCCTGTTGGAAATAGCGCACCATCGCCATCCGCTGGATCAATGAACTCTAATTTCACCTCAGCGGCGGGAAATGTCACCCCGTCGAGTTCAAAGTCACCCGTTTCTTGTACTTCACCGTTAGTCATTGGCACATGCACTAAAATGCTTTTTTTAATATTAGCTTGCCAAACTCGCACTATAGCCATACCGTTTTCTGGAATACGGCTAGCATCAACAAGACCATTACTAATTGCAAATGCGCCAACTGCAGAGGTTAAATTGCCGCAGTTCCCGCTCCAATCAACAAACGCTTTATCAATAGCAACTTGGCCAAATAAGTAATCAACATCGTGATCAGCTTGCTCACTTTTACTTAAAATAACGGTTTTACTGGTACTAGAAGTAGCCCCCCCCATACCATCGGTTTGTTTGCCATATGGATCTGGGCTACCAATCACTCGCAGCAATAAATTATCTCGCCCAGAACCTGCCACTTGTGCAGCCTCTGGTAAATCGCTGAGATTAAAGAATACCCCTTTACTAGTGCCACCGCGCATGTAGGTGGCAGGTACTTTAATTTGTGGTTTAAATGTCATGACTGTTTTCCTTATACACTTTGCGTGGCTTCTAAAAAGTCTTGAGCAAAGCGTTGTAATACGCCACCTGCAGCATAAATGGATAGTTCTTCTTGAGTATCAATACGGCACTTTGTTGGCACATTTAATACTTCACCATCAGTGCGGGTAATCGTTAAATTAACGCTCGCACCTGGTGTTAACTCACCAGTTACATCGTAACTTTCACTACCATCTAGCTTAAGCGTTTTACGGGTGGTACCCGCTTTAAATTCCAGCGGTAATACACCCATACCAATTAAGTTAGTACGGTGTATACGCTCAAAACCTTCTGCAGCAATAACTTCAACGCCTGCTAAACGCACGCCTTTGGCTGCCCAATCACGAGAAGAACCTTGGCCATAGTCAGCTCCTGCAACAATAATTAATGGTTGTTTGCGCTGCATATAGGTTTCGATTGCTTCCCACATCCGAGTAACTGTGCCCTCAGGCTCAATACGGGCATATGAGCCTTGTTTCACTTCGCCATTTTCAATCACCATTTCATTAAGTAATTTAGGATTAGCAAAGGTTGCACGTTGCGCAGTTAAATGGTCGCCGCGGTGCGTTGCGTACGAGTTAAAGTCTTCTTCTGGCACACCCATATGCGTTAAGTACTCACCTGCTGCACTACTGGCCATAATTGCATTTGACGGTGATAAATGATCAGTTGTGATGTTATCGCCAAGTACCGCTAATGCGCGCATACCTTTCATGGTACGCTCACCAGCGAGTGCGCCTTCCCAATATGGCGGGCGGCGAATATAAGTACTTTGTGGGCGCCAATCGTAAAGTGGGTCGTTATCTTCACCGTAATCAACGGTTAAATTAAACATCGGCTCGTAAACCTTCTTATACTGCTCAGGTTTTACGCTTTGTTTAATCACTGCGTCAATCTCTTCATCTGATGGCCAAATATCTTTTAAGGTTACGTCATTGCCCTGCTGGTCTTGTCCGAGTACGTCTTTTTCAATATCAAAACGAATAGTTCCTGCAATGGCATAGGCAACTACTAATGGCGGAGACGCTAAAAATGCTTGCTTAGCGTATGGGTGAATACGGCCATCAAAATTACGATTACCAGAGAGCACAGCCGTGGCGTATAGGTCGCGATCAATCACTTCTTGTTGAATAACGGGATCAAGCGCGCCACTCATACCGTTGCACGTAGTGCACGCAAAGCCAACAATACCAAAACCAAGTTGCTCTAATTCTGACAGTAATTTGGCATCTTCAAGATACGATTGCACTGTTTTTGAACCCGGTGCTAATGAGGTTTTAACCCATGGTTTGCGGGTTAAGCCCTTCGCATTTGCATTACGCGCAATAAGACCAGCTGCTATGACGTTACGTGGATTACTGGTATTCGTACAACTAGTGATAGCAGCAATAATACAGGCACCATCCGGCATTAAACCGTCTTCATTTTCAACAACCCCAGAGATCCCCTGCGCTGCCAAATCACTGGTTGAAACACGGCGATGCGGATTTGACGGTCCAGCAATATTGCGGCCAACGCTTGATAGATCAAATTTTAATACCCGATCGTACTGCGCTGTTTTTAGGCTGTCGCTCCACAGACCGGTAGTTTTTGCGTAGTTTTCAACTAAGGCAATTTGCTCTTCTTCACGTCCTGTTAGGCGTAAGTAATCAATGGTCATCTGGTCGATATAAAACATCGCTGCGGTGGCACCAAATTCTGGTGTCATATTTGAGATAGTAGCGCGATCGCCTAATGTCAATGCATCTGCGCCTTCACCATAAAACTCTAAATAGCTTGATACGACACGCTGGCCACGTAAAAACTCAGTGATCGCAAGCACGATATCCGTTGCTGTAATACCCGGTTGACGTTTGCCACTGAGTTCAACACCAATAATATCAGGCAAACGCATATAAGAGGCTCGGCCAAGCATCACGCTTTCGGCTTCAAGGCCGCCAACACCTACTGCAATGACACCTAACGCATCAACATGCGGTGTGTGGCTATCAGTACCGACTAAGGTATCAGGAAAAGCAATCCCATCGCGGCTTTGGATCACCGGCGACATTTTCTCAAGGTTGATTTGATGCATAATGCCGTTACCCGGAGGGATCACATCAATATTTTTAAACGCAGTTTTAGTCCAATTAATAAAGTGGAAACGGTCATCGTTGCGTCTATCTTCAATAGCGCGGTTTTTTTCAAAAGCATCAGGATCAAACCCTGCGTATTCAACGGCTAATGAGTGATCAACAATCAGCTGTGTTGGTACTACTGGGTTAACTTTAGCTGGATCGCCGCCTTTGGCTGCAATGGCATCACGCAAGCCAGCTAAATCAACCAGCGCTGTTTGTCCCAAAATATCGTGACAGACTACGCGCGCGGGATACCAAGGGAAATCTAAATCTTGTTTGCGTTCGATAAGCTGCGACAGTGCTGCGGTTAGCATTTGCGGCTCACAGCGGCGTACTAAATTCTCTGCTAAAACACGTGATGTATAGGGTAAGGCTGCGTACGCACCAGCCTTAATTTCATCAATTGCAGCTTGGGTGTCAAAATAATCGACATTAGAGTTAGGTAAGGGTTTTCTGTATTTAGTATTGTTTATGATAGTCATTACAAGACTCGCTAATTTGGTGACGGTGGTCGCACACGTATAGCGTGTTTAAGGGATGTATGAAAAAAGAGGCCTTAAAAACTATGCGCTAGTGGCAATGTGCAAAAAATAAAAGGTGAGCGTATTTTCGCCCACCTTTAATAGTCTTAACGTGATTCGATTGGCGTATAACTACGCGCTTCTGGCCCAGTGTAATCTGCACTTGGGCGAATAATACGGTTATTAGCGCGTTGCTCTTTTACGTGTGCGGTCCAGCCTGTTACACGGCTCATAACAAAAATAGGGGTGAATAACTTAGTTGGAATGCCCATAAAGTGATACGCCGATGCATGGAAAAAGTCTGCGTTACAAAATAACTTCTTCTCACGCCACATAATTTCTTCACAGCGCACCGATACTGGATAAAGTACCTCGTCGCCTAGCTCTGCAGCGAGTTTTTCAGACCACTTTTTAATGATCACATTACGTGGATCTGATTCGCGATAGATTGCGTGACCAAAGCCCATAATTTTATCTTTACGCTCCAGCATGCCCATGATTTCTTGCTCTGCATGGTCTGCATCTTTAAAGCCTTCAATCATATCCATTGCCGCTTCATTCGCGCCGCCATGTAATGGGCCACGTAACGTGCCAATGGCACCTGTTACACAAGAGTGAATGTCAGATAATGTCGATGCACAAACGCGACCAGTAAAGGTTGAGGCATTAAATTCATGCTCTGCATATAAAATCAGCGATACATTCATCACTTGAGCAAATAACTCTGATGGCGCTTTATCATGTAGTAGCGTTAAAAAATGCGCGCCAACTGAGTCATCATCAGTTTGTGTTTCAATACGCACACCGTCGTGAGTAAAACGATACCAGTAACAAATAATGCTTGGGAATACCGCAACCATACGGTCAATGGCATCATTAGCCTGACTAAAGTCATGCTCCATTTCAAGGTTACCTAGCATAGAGCAACCTGTACGCATGACATCCATTGGGTGCGCGTCTTTTGGAATGTTTTCAAGTACAGTTTTCAGTGCCGGTGGTAAACCACGTAAACTTTTTAGTTTAGCTTTGTATTCGCTAAGCTCTGCAGAGGTCGGTAATTCACCGCGCGAAAGCAGGAAAGATACTTCTTCAAACTGCGCTTTTTCAGCAAGCTCTGCAATGTCGTAACCACAATACGTTAAGCCTGAACCGGTTTGCCCTACTGTACAAAGTGCTGTTTGGCCTGCTACTTGTCCGCGAAGTCCTGCGCCGCCTAATGCTTTATCTACCATGATGTGTCTCCTGTTGAATTTATTATTATTTATTAGATTTTGCTGAAAAAAGGTTATCGAGTGTATTTTCATACGAGTGATAATCTAAAAAGTCATAAAGCTCAGCACGTGTTTGCATATTTTCAATTTGGCTCTGTTGAGAGCCTTCATTTAAAATTGCTGAATAGACGTTAAGTGCCGCTTTATTCATTGCTCTGAACGCGCTGAGTGGGTAAAGCACCATTTCTACGCCTACATCACTTAGTTGCTCTTTAGTATAAATTGGCGTTTGGCCAAACTCAGTAATGTTAGCCAAAATAGGCACATTAATCGCTTTGGTAAAGGCTTGATAGTCGGCAAGATGGTGTACGGCTTCTGCAAAAATCGCATCGGCGCCGGCTTCAACACAGGCTGCTGCACGTTCAATCGCGGCATTTAAGCCTTCTTTTTGAAACGCATCAGTACGCGCCATAATGTAAAAGTCACTGTCAGTTTTAGCATCAACAGCTGCTTTAATACGGTCAACCATCTCGCTTTGCGAGACAATTTCTTTATTCGGGCGATGGCCGCACCGCTTTTGCGCTACTTGGTCTTCAATATGAAACCCCGCCGCGCCGGCTTTGGTCATCTCTTTGACTGTGCGAGCAATATTAAATGCTCCACCCCAACCAGTATCGGCATCAACAAGTAATGGTAAATCGCTGGCACCTGTGATGCGGCGAATATCTTCCAAAACATTATCAAGACTGGTCATCCCCAAATCAGGCATACCAAATGAAGCATTCGCGACACCTGCACCTGAAAGGTAAATTGCTTGATGACCCATTTTTTCAGCCATCATCGCCGTGTAAGCGTTGATTGTGCCGACGACTTGTAATGGATGATTATTGGCAATCGCCTGTTTAAATTTTAATCCTGCTGACATTACATTCTCCTAACTTTGAACGGGGTTGCTTTATGACAACTTATATTTTTTAATGGTTTAATATGACGTTTTTACTGCTCCACGCGCTCATTTTGCGCGGCATGTAAATTAAACTTCGTTTGTATATTGGCTTGCGATGCACTGATATGGCGCTTCATCAATAACTCAGCTAATTCCCCATCATGGTTTTCAATCGCATTAATAATGGCTAAGTGCTCATCAAACGCTTTTGATACGCGAGGCCCAACCATGCCCATTTGCACACGATACATACGAATTAACTGATAAAGTCCGTTACTCAATAAGTGAATAAGGTGGTCGTTTTTACTGCCTTTAATAATGCGATAATGAAAATCCAGATCGCCGGCTTCTTGATAGTAAGACTCACCCTCTTTTACACGTTGTGTTTTCAGATGCTGATTAAGTAATTGCTTTAAACTTTGTACTTCATCGGGTGCCATATTGTCGGCAGCTAAACGACACGCTAAACCTTCAAGCGCACTGCGAACTTGATATACTTCTATTAAACGTTCAGCTGTAAGTGCCACAACACGACAACCCACATTCGCTTTACGCTCAACTAAATAACAACTTTCAAGGCGGTTAAGCGCTTCACGAAGCGTTGCACGGCTTACACCATAACGCTTTGCCAGTTCTGGCTCGGATATCTTGCTACCTTGAACAATACTGCCTTCGACAATTTCTCGACGCATATCCACAAATACCTGATCTGAGGCGGTAGTAATAGGTGTTTCACTAAAAGCATCTTGCGTCATTGTTCACCTTCTAAGATTGTCGACAATTTACGGATACACTATGGTCTTTAGCTGTAAATGTGTCAACCCTAAATCAGTAAAAACTGCGTTTAAAAACGGCTATTGTCGACATAAGTATAATAAATAATGTTTAAAAACACTTAAAACACACATTTATGCACCAAGTGTCGACAGGTTTGTATACTTTAAAAGATTATTTAAGGCACTGCTCTGAGCCACTAATAATGCTAGAATACAACTTTAAAATTCTCTGTGAGCACTGCCTTGGACGCCAATACCTATATTCCCCAGCATTTTATAGATGACGTAAAGACCTATTTACCAGCACACCTAACATTGGATGACTTTCTCAATGCCTGTCGCAGACCGCTTCGTAAATCTGTACGTGTCAATACGCTTAAAATGTCGGTTGAGGATTTTCAGCAGTATGCCCTTGATAGAGGCTGGACATTAAGCCCAATCCCATGGTGTAGCGAAGGTTTTTGGTTAGAGCGCAGTGAACATGAAGAGCAAGCTCTGGCACTGGGTAACACGGATCTACATTTAAGTGGCGCTATGTATGTACAAGAAGCCAGTTCGATGCTGCCACCAATAGCACTTAAAGACGCATTAACTGATGCAACTCATGTGCTCGACATGGCATCCGCTCCTGGCTCTAAAACTTCTCAATTAGCAGCATTAATGAATAATCACGGGGTATTGGTTGCCAATGAACTGTCGTCATCTCGTTTAAAAGTACTCAGCGCAACCTTAAAGCGTATGGGAGTTGGCAATTGTGCATTGTCGCATTTTGATGGGGCTATTTTTGGCGATTATATGTATGAATGCTTTGACAGTATTTTACTCGATGCCCCATGCTCTGGCGAAGGTACGGTTCGAAAAGATGCTGATGCCTTAAAGAATTGGTCAATTGAGTCAAACATTGATATTGCCAAAGTGCAAAAAAACTTAATAAAAAGCGCTTTCTATGCATTAAAACCAGGCGGTACATTAGTCTATTCAACCTGTACTTTAACCCCGCTCGAAAATCAGCAAGTGTGCGAATATCTTCTCACTGAGTTTGCAGAGCATCTTGAAATACAACCATTAGATCATTTGTTTGCAGGTGCAGAGCGAGCCACAACCAGCGAAGGCTATTTGCATGTATGGCCGCAAACATTCGACAGCGAAGGCTTTTTTATTGCTAAGTTTAAAAAGCTTGCTAGCTGCGATAATCCAAATCAAAAAGTAAAAAAAGGTGCATTCCCTTTTCAGCCGTTTGACAAAAAATCCAGCCAAGCATTTTACACTGAGCTAAAAAAACAATTTGACCTGACATCACTCAGCGGCTCACTAATGCAGCGCGATAAAGAACTGTGGCTATTCCCTGAGCAGTTTGCCGCCATTGAAAACAAAATAAAATACGCGCGACTTGGTATCCACCTCGGCATGATCCACAAAAATGGGGTGCGTCTTAACCACGAATTTGCCACCGTATTTGGTGGCCAATGTAAGGCTAATGTAATTGCGCTAAGTAACGAGCAGGCCAATGACTACTTTCAAGGTAAAGATATTCGTTTAAGCGAACCTAGCAACGCACTTGGCGAAGTGGTTTTAACCCTTTGTGGCTGTCCGATAGGGCTTGGAAAATGGCAAAAAAATAAAATTAAAAACTCCTTACCTCGAGATTTAGTACAAAACACTCAACTGATCAGCTGGTGATAATAATAAGGTGTGGATAAGTTGGCAACAACCAATGTATAAAATTTAAGCTTTGCGCTTCGTTTTAAGACAAACAGTTGTTTTATAAGCAGTATAAAAAATCATCATTTATTGGGTTTTTTTACATATGTTAACTACACTTAATATTACTTTCTACTTCTCCCTTAATGAACTTAGAAGGTGTTTTTAAAGTTAGCGCAGGCTCATTAGAGCCATCCCCTAAGCCCAGAACAATGCGGATTCGTTCTGGGCGTTTTTTTGTCTATAAATAAGCTATCGTCTTGAAATTTATTCAGTCACTTAGGTAATCATTGCTTTATTACACATAACTTGTTTCTATATATAGACTAGGCGTGTTGACCTTTGTGGATGGAAATTTGTTCAATCTAGGGTCGATTTAATCGCGGCGCGAGGTTTGTAACCTAGTGGGCTAAGTAAAAACCGAGCAAAGCTTCCGCGTCCTGCTCACGCCCCTTACTTACATCCATGTAAGTAACAAAGAGTTAATCGCCCCTAGGAAGAACCCTTTGGGCAGCGCATGTTTGGAATTTATACTGCGTTATCGCCTATTTATGGGGAACAACCACACTACATAGGCTCTGCCTTGCCTAAATACCAAA